>CAYOSB010000051.1:0-17837 GCA_964406495.1 uncultured Bacteroidaceae bacterium
GGCGGCGGTCAGCGAGTTTAAGATGCGCCTTTCCGGGCTGATTGGCGGTGCGGTGCAGTATATCGAGATCAAGACCTTTCATTCGTATTGTTTCGACCTGCTGGGCAGGGTAGGCAGTGTTGAAAAATCGGATGGGATCATCGCAGAGGCTGTGCAGAAGATCGGGGAAGGGGAGGTGGAGCCCGCGCGGATCACGAAATCGGTGCTGGTGATTGATGAAGCGCAGGACATGCACCCGGATGAATTTGCGCTGGTGAAGCTGCGCATGGAGCAGAATCCCGGGTTGCGGGTGATTGCTGTCGGGGACGATGACCAGAACATCTACGAGTTCAGGGGCTCGGATTCAAAGTTTTTGCGCGCACTGGCGCGGAAGGAGGATGCCAGGCAGTTCGAGCTCGTGGAGAATTTCAGGAGCCGGCCCAACCTGGTTGTTTTCACCAACATTTTCGCCCGGCGCATCGAAGTCCGCATGAAAACCACCGAGATCATATCGCGGCACAGGGAAAATGGTGCGATCAGGGTTTTCCGGCATCAATCAGGGAACCTGGAGGTACCAGTTGTGAACCGGTTATTGTATGCTGAATTATCGGGCACTACCGCTGTGCTGACCAAGACCAACAACGAAGCCCTGCAGGTTGCCGGTCTGCTGAAGCGAAAGGGGATGCCCGTGCGGCTGATCCAGGGCAATGACCATTTCAGTCTGCTGAAGCTCCGGGAGTCGAGGTACGTATTTGAGTTATTGGGGAAGGACGTCGAACGCCGGACCGTATCAGATGATCAGCTGGAGGAAGTGCGGCGAAAGTTGCGTGACCGGTTCGGGAGCACCCTGCCGGCGGAGCTGATCGGCAGGGCTATTGAAACCTTTCAGAAGCTGCATCCGAAAGTGAAATACCGGTCCGACCTGGAGATCTTCATCGGGGAGTCGGCCATGGAAGACTTCATCGAATCCGGCAGCGATACCATCCTGGTCTCCACCATGCACAAAGCAAAGGGAAGGGAATTCGACAACGTCTATTTGATGCTGGACCAGTTTGTGCCCGACGACGATCCCAAGCGAAGGTTGTTGTATGTCGCCATGACCCGCGCCAAATCACAGCTCGAGATCCACTACAACGGGGAATACCTGGACAGCATCCGCGCCGAGAATATTGAGGTGACCGAAGACAACACCCCCTACGCACCCCCGGAAGAACTGGCAATTCAGCTTACCCACAAACACGTGCATCTAGACTATTTTGGATACGTTGGACACCGCGTCCAGCGCCTCAAGACAAATGAGCCGCTGAAAATTAACGAAGAAGGATGTCAGAACCAGTCAGGCGACCAGGTCCTGAAATTCTCCGTCCTCATGAAAGAGAAAATTCAGGATTTACTTCAGCTCGGTTACACCCCAGCCGCCGCGAAAGTAGCCTTTTTGGTTTACTGGTACTCTGAGGAGCAGGACAAGGAAGTGCTGGTGATTTTGCCGGAAGTTACTTTCTTGAAGAATAAATAGATTCAAGTTTATTTGGCAAATTTAGGAAGTTTAAAACTATTCAATTAGGTTAATTAATTCAGTAAATAATTCTGATGTTGCGATGGCATCTCCTAATGCAGTGTGTCTTCCTTTAACAGCTATATTGAAATAATTGAATGCTTCTGTTGAACTACTCACATTTTGGTTTAGTCTTCCAGAATAATATAGATATTGTAATATGGATGAGGTATCAATATATCTGTGAATAAAAAAATTATTGAATTCTAAATCTTGTTCTTGGAAAAACTTTTTTAGGAAATTTACATCAAAAATAACGTTGTGGCCAGCAATAGTGATTTGACTTTGAGCAGCAAAATTCTCGTAAAGGAATTCCATAAATTGCTTGATGGCCACTTTTGGGTCAAGAGCTTGTTTTTTATGATGTTCCAAGTCTATTTTATTGATTTCTATTGCAGTCTTAGTTACCGATAAAATACCGTCATTTATAAGTATCTCTTTCGTGTCTAAGATTTTTTTATTGCTCCAGATTACCATTCCAACTGACAAAAGAGAATGTTCTTGAGGATTTGTTCCCCCTGTTTCTGTATCAATGAATAATAATTTTTCCATATCAAGTATTATTGGTTGTTTTTTAAGAAATAGAATAATGAAACTAAAGCTTCATTCCCACATAAAGTCCAATATCTTTTATATTTAGTATGGAATGTATACCAAAGAATAATTACTCCAATTATAAAATATTTCTTTAAAAACATGATCCTGTTACTTAAAATATCATCAGTGACGGCAAAAAAAACGATATAATAAATAATTATAATAGCAAACAGGAATGATAAAGATCTATAAAAGTTGTACTTAGCAAGAAATTTTTGTCTCATACTTTTAAGTGTTTCTTGTTGTTCAATAATCGATGAGAATTTGTAGATGGAATACCACTCTTCTGGGTAATTCACATTGTATTTTTTATTGATTAACCTCACACTCTCCTCAAGCAAAGGCTTGTTATGTTTTTTAAAGTCATCTGGTGAGAAAACAAATATACCTTCTAATAAATGAATAAATGGTCGTGATATATCTTTTAGTTTAATTATGTTCTTTCTTAGTGAGATTTCTTTTTCAACAATGTTGCTTTTAACCCAAGTCATTGGTCTAGTAAGTAGCTTAATAATAAAGCCATCAAAGAAAGCTGCGTGCAGATCATAATATACAATTGAGAAAACCTTTATTGAATGCCCGAGAACATAAGCACCAACAAGTAAAATGATCACTACCATATTTGATTGATTCTCGAATAAATGAAATAGATACTTTGATAATGTGACAAGAAATATTAGAAATTTATTAGACGAGTGCTGAATTTCATTTAATTCAACTGAATCAATGAATAGAAGAGGGAAAATAATAAGTCCAATAAATATTAAGCCTGGAAGCAATATTCCTAAGACATCAAAGAAAAAGTCATCAATTCTTTTAATGAATTCGTTCATATTTTGAGGTTTATAAATTTATTAATAAAGAGTCTCTCTTTGAGGTTTTATTCTTCTAATAAAAATAAAGAAGATAGACATTTTATAAAGAAGAAAAAATTCTATCTTAGTCAACCGCATAAAATGACGTATTCTTTACTATATATTATAGTTTTGTTTCCATAATTATTTGAAGATTTTTGACATGATTCTTGATATTGAAAAAGCGTTTAATACATCTGGACATAGTATTTTTGATTTTTATCAAAGGCCTGGCGTTGGTTTCTATATTCCACTTTACCAAAGAGAATATAGTTGGGATATAGATAATATTGAGCAATTACTCGATGATATAACAAAAGGCGTTTCGAATATAATAGAAGATCCTGATGAAATCAGGTTTTTAGGAACAATTATTACCGTAGTAGAAGTAAATAAGCAGCTTGTTCAGCCTCAAGATATACAAGGGCTTCCTACTTCTATCGAGAAAGTGATTGATGGGCAACAAAGAATCACGACCATAGCTCTTTTGTCAACTCTTCTTTACGAATACATTGATATATTTCAAAAGAAGTTGATGAAGGTGCAAGATTTGAAAGCAGAAATCGAAGAAATATGTGAAGGTTGGAAGACAAAATTATTACAAGTTATTTCTTTAGATTTAGCAAGAGGTAGTATTAGACACAAACCAATCATAATACGAGGAAATGTCGATAAATGGACGAAAGATGGAGCCATTGATACAAATTATATCTCAATGGAGTCTAAGTATCTTGCTGAATATATTGAGTCGATATTTGTTGAAGAAAAAAAGAGGCCTAAACCATATACCGAATGCCAATCTGGGCGTAATTTAAAAAGAATTGAAAAGTGGATTAAGGAAGAACTAATAAGTGCACATGATGAGAATGGGCATGAATATGCTTCTGCGAATGAAATAATTTCTAATGTTGCTCAGGAGAATATCTGGCAATACGAAAGAGAAAATCTCTTTGAATTGGTAAATTATGATGGAGATGAACCTGAAAAACTAAAAGTAAACGATAATTTGTGTTCTCTCGTGCAGTTAATTACTGCTGCTCATTACTTGTTAGATCGATGCTGCTTTACGTTAATTCAGCCTACAAATGATGATTGGGCCTTTGATATGTTTCAATCGTTAAATGCTTCTGGAACTCCTTTAACAGCAATTGAAACTTTTAAACCATTGGTGGTTAACGTGACTAATGAAACTGGACATGGTTACAAGGATTCTTCTGCAGAAAAGAGTTTTAATTTTATAGAGAGCTTATTTGTCAAATCAAAAAATGCGGCACAAAAGACGAAGCTAACCAACGATTTTTTAGCTTCGTTTAGAATAGTTGTTGATGGAAAAAAACTTGCAAGCCATTTTAGTCAACAGCGAAAGTGGCTTGTTAAGATATACCAAGAGTTCGACGAATATGATCGTAAAAAGGATTATATAGTATTTATGGGAAGATATGCCAAGTTCTTTAGTGATATTTGGATGAATTATGAGGCAGAGAATAATCAAGTTATTCATGAAATAGTCGGAGGAAAGGATGCTGAGCTAGCTTCATTATTGTTTCTTTTCTTGAAAGATAGTAATCATAAAATGGCAGCAACCATGTTGGGGGCCTATTATAAAAAACTTTATGATGGCGAGGAAAACTCTATTGATGGGTTTATTGAAAGAATGAAAATAGTATCGGCTTTTTACATCTTGTGGAGATCTGCTCAAGGTAATTCTGGTTTGGACAATGCTTACAGAAAGTTTTTTGAGGGTATTGATAGAAAGGTCAAAGATGGTGTTGAGATTGAACCTGCATTTGAGCCACAATGTTGGTTAGAAAATGGAATTTCAGACAATGACATATTAAAGGCATATTTTGCAAGAGTATTAAAAAAGCAAGGTATCGATACTAAGGAAAAATGGGTGCAAAAAGCTAAAAATTTCCTAAGTTATTCAAGTGCCAAATCTATTTGTAGAATACTACTCTTCATTGTTGCTCATGATACCATTCCTGACCCTGACACCAAAGGGCTAATGAAAACAGGTACGCCAGGTTCAGCAGACTTCTTGCGTCTTGAACGTTATAAATCAAAAGATTTAAAGACAATTGAGCATATTGCTCCAGTAAATAATAGTGAAAATTTTTGGGATGCAAATCTTTATGGTGAAGACGAACTATATAATAGTATTGGTAATTTGACTTTGCTTCCAGGAGATGTGAATATTTCAGCAGGTAATAAAGGAATCAAGGAAAAGCATATGTATTATTTACACCTCAATCAAACTGACCCACAGAAATTACAAGAATTAGCAAATAAAGCCAGCACTGAGGGAATTGATCTTTCAAAAGAAACCATAGAACTATTACAAGCTTCAAATTATAATTCTCATATAGCCCATATTATTACAAGTTTACAAGATGAAATATGGGATAGTAATGTTGTAAAAAATCGGACAATTAGAATATTACAGATTGCCTGGGATAGAATTTCAAATTGGATCTTTACTTAAAATAATTTAATAGTAAAACCTTCAATTAATTGAAGAAAAGTTATAATAATAATAGGGAAAGGCCTAAAAAAAAAATTCTTTAGAATTTGATTTGTAATTCATCACATATTAAATATTAGGTATTATTTCAATAGAAGTCATTATTTGGCTACAGTATTAATAAAAAGTACTCATCTGGTTAAAGATGACCACTAATCATCCAATATATCTTGATTATGCTTCAACTACTCCAGTAGATCAATTGGTTATTGAAGAAATGTTACCATTTTTCAGGCATATTTTTGGTAACGCGTCCTCAAAAGATCACATCAGTGGTGATAGTGCAAGAAATGCAGTAGAAATTGCAAGACATAGAGTAGCTGCTCTTTTAGATGCAGAATCAGATGAGATTTATTTTACATCAGGAGCTACCGAGGCAATAAATCTTGGTATTGTAGGATATTATCTCAAAAACAGAGCAAAAGGGAATCATATTATAACTGCTGCAACTGAACATAAAGCGGTATTAGAAACTATTAAATATTTAGAGAATATTGGGGCAAATGTTACGTACTTAAAAGTTGATAATTTAGGCGAAATCGAATTGCTAGAATTGACAAACTGCATTTCGGATGAAACTATAATGGTTTCTTTAATGCATACAAACAACGAAACCGGGATTATACAAAAGGTTACTGACATTGCTAACATCTGTCATGAAAGAGGAACTACTTTTTTTTGTGACACAAGTCAAGCGATAGGTAAGTTGGATTTAAACCTATCGAATCTACCAATCGATCTTCTATGTATTTCTGGCCATAAAATGTATGGTCCCAAAGGTATAGGTGCTTTATATATTAGAAGAGGTATTGAAATTGAGCCCATAATGCATGGTGGTGGACAGGAGAAAAATATTCGACCAGGTACTTACAATACCCCTTTAATAGTAGGACTCGGGAAAGCATGTGAGATAGCGAAAAAAGAATTAGATTTTAACTATAAAAGAGTGACTGAAGTAAAAAATTTCATTGAAGATTTTTTTATTAAGAATAATATTGGTGATGTATTAAGCTCAAAAAAGGGACGAACTCCATATATTTCAAGTGTGACTTTAAAAAATGAAACTGCAGAGGAATTTATTTTGAAAAATAGAGAATATATTAGTATATCTTCAGGATCTGCATGCAATTCAGAAATAGTTGAGCCATCACATGTGATTTTAAGCATGGTTGATGATCATTCAATTGCAGATAGAACTATCAGATTGTCTTATTCTAAATATATAAATATTGAAGATGTGAAAAATGTTATGCCACGACTTAAGTAATCATATAAAACAACTCGCGCAGCCATCGCCCTCAGCATCTAATAATTGGTCCACCCATTCTTTATCCTGGGTTAAACTTTTCTTTTCAATGCCCAGGATTTTATCCTGCCAATCGGTCGGTTTTTGAAGGTTCTTATACCTTTTTTTCATTCGATTAAGATGTTCTCTTTTAATTTGTTCGAGTCTCTCTGGTTTTTCCAAATCTTCTAAACTTTCACCTTGAATCCAAGTATAACCATCTTTTTCAAATTCTTTTGCTTTTTCGAAAAGATCTGAGTGTTGTTCTTTTAGCCAAACCCATTCAATTTTTTGTTGATAGAAACAGAAATAGCAGCCCGATCTACTTCTAAAATATTTTCCTTTTTCGCCATCGACTTCATATTCTATGGGTTTGTAATATTCGGGAAGATCCACGCCACTCTTTTCAATAAGATCAAAAATATCTTGTCTTACCAGTACTTCATCATTTTCAAGAAGTGGGAAGTAGTCTAATTTTCCAACAGGATAATCTGTAGTTTTAAGAAATTCGAAAATAACATGATTAAATGCTTTTGTGTTAATCTCCAGCATTTTGTTCAATTTGTCTTTTTGCGTGAAATTCTGATCCAAGTCTTTTAATAACAGGTTGCTAACTTTTTCAATTTCTTTTAAGTCAGCGTGCTTTTGATACCAGCTTATAATACTACTATTTGATGACTCCTTAAAAAATTTGCGAATAACGTCTTTGCTCCAAATGTTTTTACGAAATGGAAAGATTGATTGAATATTAGATTTTGTAGAAATGTACCCTTCTCTGTCTTCATCTCCTCTTATACCTACGTATGAAATAGTCGGAGTATCACCAATTTCATTTTCAAAGGGTTCTAATTTCATATTTTTTGTGCACCAGCGGGCATTTTGCGAAGGAAGATATCCGCCGTAGCGTTTAAGAAAAAAATGGAATGGTGTTTTTTCTCCAACATTTTTAAAATCAACACTTTTGTATATTTTGATTTGCTTGCCTAATTCTGTTTCAAGTTGAGCTATTAATTTGTACGTCTCATTCAGTTCATTACCTGTATCACAAGAATAATACTCAATAGGAAGTATATCTTTACCGTATTTTTTATTTAAATATAATGCTAAGGCAGCACTATCCTTTCCTCCTGAAATACCCAATACGTGCTTAACTCTCATCATCTAATTCCTTCCTTAATAGTTTATAATACATTCTAATTTTGTCTTCTTTAGAAGACTCGTGAGTAATTTTTAGAATTTTAGACTCAATATCCGATGCTTTTTCGAATTCATTTTTGGGTAAAGAAACAAGCCTCTTGATCTTGCTCCCATCTGGTTCTGTTATGTCTAAACCTATTATTTTACCTATTGTTCGGCTTTTATTTAATTCATGTATAGGCAAGACGCTTTCGAGTGATTCGTACTGGTTTTTAAATGATTGATATAGGATTGGTTCATCATTATCATTTAATTCTTCTAATGATTTATCAATTAACGCATAAGAGAGGCTATTAAAAAAATCAATACGCTTTTCATAAGGCGTTCGAATTCGCCCTAATATTTTTTTTGGACTCGCGGCTAGTCTGTCTGCATCGATATTGTTAAATCTGTTTATTAAAGTTGTTTTTAATTCTTCGTAAGAAGCTGCTTCTATATCGGCAATCAATTTAAGTTGTTTTTCAAACCTACTAATCAAATCATCAAAACTTGATCTTATTTCTCTTATAGCATTTTGGATATCAATTACATATTTTTCCAAATTAATTTTGTCAGCTATAAGATCATCCGGATCAAATCCTAAAGCTTTAGGAAACTCTTGAAAGAAGGCGGTTTCCGGATCTGGAGAAGAGGCTATTGCATTTCTTAATTCTATTGCAGCAGCAGATACATTTTTAGTGTTTTTTGAATAGTCGGGTAGATCTCTATAAAAAACAAGAAATGGCTTAATTGTACTTAAAAAAGCTTTTTGATCAATTTTGTATTCTGTACGTAAGTTAATTAAGTCACGGTATTTGTTGAAAAGCTCAAGTTTTATTCCATTAACATTGTAAGTTTTAATGAATACCTTTTCAGGATTTTTCCAGATCAGGTCCATCAGATCAGGAGTTATAAATGGCACGTAATTATTTTCATTGAATAGTGCATATTCGTCCTGTTTAATGATTAAAAAAGTTGGAATCCAGAAATCTATAAAACCTTGCTTTAATTTAAATGGACGCGATGACAAAAGTTCTATGAATTCAGCAATGCTCACCTTCTGCACTTTCGCAAGTCCCAAATATTCAAGGCTTAATTCCCAAAGTTTTTTGAAATTATCTACTGTTGGTTCTCCAAAGATATAATCATCCTTTTTATCTTTTCTATGTATACCTGTTTGAAAGAGAATAGATAAATATATTGCTTTTTCTGGGGGATATTTGTTTTCAGGAAATCCAATCAGTTTTTTGTTGCCGGATTCTAATAAATGTTTAATGTACTTTTTTCTAGCTGTACTGATTTGAGAGCTGTATTTGTGTTTATTAAAAAGTTCATTCCTCAAGATAGGAGTGTGCTTATATACAGACTCACAAACCTCAGATAGTTTTATATTTAAGTCCTTTTTATTTTTTATTGTTACTTCACGTCCTTGAAAAAACCATTTTATACTTTTACTTGAGTCAAATAATGCGTTATTAAAGATTTTATTAAGCTTTCTAATCTCATTTTCTTCGCGAATTCTGAGCTCCTTTTCAGCAACTTTATCATGTAAATTCTCACTTATCACTATTCTGATCTTTTCTATTTCCAAAATCGTATTCTTTAGCATTTTAATGCTAGGGAAATAGATATAGATTATAGCATCTACGCAATTTTTTGAAGCAGTTTTAATATCCCGAACAGAGAGATTTTCATTCAGTATAATATTTATTAAACCATCAATTTCACCTTTTGGTAAGAAATCAACCGGCCTCTGAGTTAATGCATATTCAAAGAATCTTGATGTTCCTGTTTCTAAGCTAATTCTTCTCGGATTTTCTACACCTGGAACAAAATATTCTTGCAGTGCAGTGACTAATTCAAGGTCTGGATTGATTTTCTCTGAGGCTTTGTTGATAGCTGACTCATAATTCAAATCTGTTCCCTCAGTTAATACATACCTATTTGCAAAATTTCGGTAATAGATTATTTTATGGGTACTTAATAAATCAATACCGTTTTCAATTTCAGATTTACTATAGCCAGCAATTTTGCAATACTCAACTATGAATTCCTTTGAAATGTGTCCGCCCGGTTCCCCGAGAATATTTAATAAGCCTACAATTTTTATTATAGCCTCCCCAACATTAAAATCCTCTTTGAATACAGCTGCAGACCTTGATAATGCAGTTCTTAGAGCATCCCAGTTATTCTTATCTTCATTTAACGTAGTTACTAAAAATGAGAAAAAGTTATTATAGACAAATTCAAAGACATCAATTAAGGTATATATTTTATCATTTTGGAAATAATCAAATAAACTTCCTTCACTGCGATCATTTAGATATGTAAATAATGACCGTTCATTTTGTCCGTATTTTTGTAAAGCCTTTGTTAGTATTGATGCAGCTATTATTTCTAGAGGAAATATCTGTGCAGCTAATTTGAAATTTGATTTAATACCATATGCTAAAAGATGATTTTCAGCGGCTAATGAAAAAATACTGTCATCATATTTGAGATTGCCAGGATGTTCGGTTTTCCATGACTTTATTCTTTTGCTTGCAAGAAAAAGGAGTTGTTCAATTGGCTCGTTAAAACTTATTTCTTTAAACCTACCTTTTACTTTAATCCATTCTTGCTTCTGGTTATAGGTTAATTGGTCCGCATAGGCTCCAAAATTTTGGTGTAAGGTTGTTATTAAGAGAATGTCCCTTGAACTGTCATTACAAAATTCTGCGAGCTGCTGAATGAAGTACATCGACTCTTCTGGATTATTTGCTGCCGAGAATTCTAGGAGTTTACCAAATTCATCTATGACAACAAGTAATATTTTGCCTGCAGAGTGTACTTTATTATACCTTTTCTCGAGATGGTGGAGTATGTTGCCTGAATTATAATCCTCTGCATCAACCTCTTTACCTATTAACTCTACAAGTGGAGTATAACTACCAACAATATTAATAATCTCGAAGTCTGATTTGCTACCAAATTGGCCATTCAGCTTAAAAAAGAAATCTTTGTTTTTTGTTAGATTATTTTCAAGTGCCCATAAAAAGCTTGATTTTCCGGTGCCATAAGATCCAATGATTGAAAATGAATGTAATCCGGTCTGAAAATCACTTATTAGTTGATTTGCAATATTTTTGGCGTTAGGAGTAACTATGTAGTCAAGTGTCACATTCCTGTCGCGAATTATATTAGTCGATGTGCTAAATTTAGTTAGCATTATAATACAGCTTTAATAATTCATATTTGTCATTGATGGGCTTCGATTTAAATTGCAATTCTCTGATTCCTGCATCTTCAGTGAATACTAAAAAATCAAATTCACTCACTAAATTCTCTATGATGTTGAATAAAGTACTTTGTGTTAAGCAAAATACTCTACCTATAGAGTTCTCATCAGTAAACATATTATTAAATGATATGGAATTCTGGTTTTTATACCTGTCATATAAAATAAAAAGGATAATAAATGGTGAGATGTTTTTCTGCTCAGAGTTGTTTATAACAATTTGATCATTAGATATTTTAGTAAATATTTCAAGTTCTTGGAACAAGCCTGAGAAATCGTCTTCAAGACTTTTTTTACTCTTCCGCGGCTTTATGTACATATTTTCAAAGACCTTCAAATCGTTTTCCAAAGTGTTTTCAGAATATTCAAATTGGTCGTCTTCAAATTTCCTTTTTAAGTAATATTTGAAATTTTCGATAGAAAACTCAGTCCTGATATGGAAATTGTTGAAGAATAATGAATATATTGAGGCGTAATTTTGTTTAATTAGAAGGTAGTGTAACAACCAAAAAGTATTGGTGTCTTCTAAAAAGGGATCAAAACCTTCGTCATTAAAGATATCTTTAAAAAGAAGAGAGTCTTTTTTTGTGAGAAAACCAAATGATTTGATCCAATGTCTAATTGAATTGACCATGTTTTTGCCAACTCCGAGACCTATTAGAGCTTCCTCATTGTTAAATGAACCGCCTGATTCAATAAAGTCGTATCCTTTTTTCAACCAAAAATATCGACAGGCAAATTTCTCATGCCCTGAAATATTGTATTTCATTTTCTCCACTGGATAAATTTCTCCAGTAAAGTTACTGATTTTAAGTTGGGCTCCTAAATTCACGATTATCTTATTCAGAAAAGATATTAACAATAGTTTTTTGATAACTAAAACCGAGATATTAAGGTTTTCTAAGGCCTTAAAAATCAGTACTTAATATATTTATCCCGGTTGTGTGTCTAATTAACTATTTGTTAATGTGATGGCGGATTAAAAAATCGTGAATATGTTGGAATTATTTAGCTTAATCGCAAGACAGAAATTTTGAATATCTATCGCTGATAAATGTTTTATCTGGCCTCATTGAATTTGAACGAGGCAGTATGATCTTCTTGTGGTTTAATTCCTGTAAACCATATTTTAACATGGGTCCATCTACTTCCTCAAGAATATCTTTCCGAACTTCAATTCTGAAATCTTCATTGATGCCAAGGATGTTTTTATCGAAAGCTGCATGATGAATTTTACAAAGGGAGAGTCCGTTGCTCACACTGGCTGGTCCACCTTCGGTGTCGGGGATAATATGTGCTGCATCGAGCAGTTCACGGTGCTTTAGACTACAAAAGGCACAGTGCTCACGATAAGCATGCAGTACTTTTTCTCGAAATGCCCGTTGGTGTAACCTGATTACCACCTCGGAGGTAATATACCTGCGCCTGACTTCGTCATACAGTGGATCATTCGCACGGTCCTTGTTGATTGCTCCCCATAATGAACCTGTTCCAGCATCCGCTTCGACTGTGAAAGTAAGATTTCTGTCATCTGCTCCGGCAATGAATACAGGGAACTGTGCAAGATATTTGCCTTTAATCACACCATGAAAGTAGATGAGCGGCACTTTGTTTCTCATGGCCTCCTTTAACCTGACATTCTCGTGAAAATTGGGATTATTACCCCGATACTTATAACTGATGGTGCTGTTTTCTGAAATTTTATCAGCATATGGGCTGTTCGGACTAGTAGTAATCGAGATAGGGTAGTATTGCAGCAATTTTGGTTTAAAGATTCCCTGGGGGCCCATTAAGGGAACCGGATTTCCATGGAAGACAAAGCCATTTTTAATGACAGGATAGGGGAGTACATCATCGTATTCAATTACTTTTTGTTGGAGCCATTCAAAAATCTCTGAACGAATAGCAGCAGATTTGGGGTCTTCCATTAGCTGATCTTTTGAACTAAGGTAGAGAATTCTAGCAAATATTCATATTTTTTAGGTTAATGGAAGGGTGATGCCTAAATAAAATATCAACTCATTCTCTCCTGGAAATAACCCTCCACTTCCTTGTCTGCAAAATAGACATAGCACCCTTTCATTCCCCTGCTCATGAGGACGCGGTAGATGTTTTTCACGTATTCCTCGAAGTGCTCGGAGTTTCGTTTCAAAACGGGATCCCGGGTGGCGGTGATGTCGGCTTTCAGCCTGTCTGATTGGGCATCATATACCAGGTCGGGGCCAATGATGACGCCGATATAGTCGAATTCAAATCCCTGGGCGGTGTAGATGCAGCCTACCTGCTCGAACCCTTTTTCCTTGATGGCCCACTGGTGCCAGGGCGGATATTCACCTGCCCACTGGTCGCCTTTGGTTTCCCAGGGCATGGCGAATTCACCGATCTTCACATCGTTCACCAGGGTGCCATCAGGATTCGGATTGCTCCAGGGCCAGCAGAAGCCTGCCACCAGCCTTGCCGATCCGGGTTTTTCTTTCTCTTTCTCTTCAAGTGCTTTGTACAATGCACCCGGACTGTCAAAAATCCTGAAATCGAACTGGTCATTCTCCCGGTAAATTCTCTTCTCATCCCGCAATCCCAGCACAGACTCGATCCACAACAGGTAGTCATTGGACCCCATGCACCTGAACTGGGAAACCAGTTCCACTTCTTCGACGGTTGCACCCATGCGTCCGGCAGCTTCCCTGACCATCTGTGAGTTGCCGATTTCCAGGTGACGCACACTCTGGCGGTCGTCAATAAAAAATACGGAGGTGCGTGCCGACCTGATGATCTGATCCACCTGGGGAAGCTCCGATCTGTGTTCAGGTTTCATATACCGGTGCATATTGCTGTGTTCCAACCTGTGCGCTTCGTCGACAAATACCACATCCAGCCCGCTTTCGTCAGCTCTTGCCGGTACCAGGAAGTACGGATTGATAAACAGGTTTTTTGCTTTTCCGCCCACCAGCTTCTGTAATCCTTCCCTGAAAGGCTTCGATTTACATACAAACAGCGCAGTCAGTTTTCTGTGTGCCACTTCAGCCAGTACATTCAGTGCGATGATTGATTTCCCGGTTCCGGGACCGCCCCTGACAATCACCACGGATTTCTGGTCCTTTTTCAGTCCCTGCCGTACCTTTCCCCAGATCAGGTTCTTGGCAATGAGCTGCTCATTGAGCAGTGAATATTGCTTCCCGCTGAGGATGACATCCCTGACATTGTCCATCAGCTTCCGGGATGGCCTGATCCGGCTTCGCATGAACCGGTTGAACACTTCGAATCCTGTTCCGTCTGCCAGCCTGAATTTCAGTTCCAGTGCCAGTTCGGGCAGATCCTCCTTGCAATAAACCGGGTGTTTTTCCAGGATCTTCTCATAAATCCTGTCAAAGAGCCCGGCATGATCGGTCCTGCTGTAATTATGACAATAGGCACAGCTTACCAGGCTCATCGTCGGTTCTTTTTCGAATTCCTCCACGAAATCAAGCAGGTAATTGTGGTACCCTTTCACCTGCTGCGAAGGATGCAACACGGTACGGTGACCTCCCCCGGTGAAGGTTTCCACGTAGTTGCCTTCTATTTCTGTCGCTTCAACCTTGCTCCACTGCTTGAGTTCTACGAGAAAAACAACCTCCTGTCCGTTGCTTTTGCCAAACAGCAGGCAGTCGATGCGGCTCTGATTGTTATAAGGAACGGAATATTCGAGCGCAATGTAGTTTTCTTTCAGCTCCGCTACTTCAACAAGGTCCCTTACACGGGTCAGCGAATTCTGCCAGGAATTATATTCGCTCTGGCCTGCATGTCTGCCAGTAAACGAAAAATAGGTTTCATCCATGACATCCGCGATCCTGTTCATGCGGTTCAGGCTGACAAATTCATCCGTGGTCCCTTTATAGATTAGCATAGCTAGAGATCGGTATATTTCGTGGCGTTGCCTTTGGCTTTTTCAACCGGGTATTTTTCGGCGTTCTTCCTGATCTTCTCCAGTACGATCTCTTTCACATCCAGCTTGTGTTTGCCGGCGAGCAGGAAGGCGAAGGCGAAGACATCGGCCAGCTCTTCCCTGAGTTTTTCATGTTCTGTGGTTTCACATTCTTCAACCGGCTTCCAGAGGAACAATTCATTCAGCTCTGCTGCTTCGATGGACAGGGCCAGTGCCAGGTCCTTGGTATTATGGAACTGCTGCCAGTTGCGCTCATCACGGAATTTCTCCAGGGCTTCAATGATCTCTTCGATTTCAGTCATTGGCTTTTTCCCTCTAAAATAGCAATTCATTTGGAGTTAATGGATGCTTGTTCACAAAATCAATACTTCCCCTTCCCCGGAATCACATTTCTTATCTCGCTGCTGCGCTGATGAAGGGCCTTTTTAGACCAACAAAACGCTCTAACCATAAAAGAGAATGTATCAGACCAGGAAAAAAGAATAAAATATAACTTTAGGATATGAAACGAACTTGAGAAAGACAGCTCGCCAGACACACAAAGTGGAACACTACCATAAGATTTTCATGTAAGTTAAAATAGCCTCGTAATTGATGTTAATAATTCTGTATCTTTGAATAATGAGTTCAGAAGACGACATAATTAGCAGGATTAAGTATTCAGTCCGGGCCACGGATCCTGAAGCAAAAATTATTCTGTTTGGGTCTTATGCAAGAGGCGATCACAGGAAGGATTCGGATATGGATATTATTATTCTGCTTGAAAAGGATCGTGTCAGCAGGGAGGATGAAAAAAGGATCAAGTATCCATTATATGAAATTGAATTCGAATCCGGCCAGGTGATCAGTCCTTTAGTATTGACAAAGTCGGATTGGGAGACCAGGCACAAGGTAACTCCGTTTTATCAGAACGTTCATTCAGAAGGCATTGAATTATGAAACCTTCATCATAGAGCATAGAAATTTCAGCGGTGCAATGACAAAAGAACATGTATACATTGTACGAAGCCTGAGGGGTATTGATGAAGGTTCGCCGAGCACCTTTATATTATAAATATTCTGCGAGGCAACTAGTCACCTTGTGTATAAACGAAATTTATAACATATTGTAAATAAATACTATAACTAAAATATATACCTGTGAAAGGTTCTGAACGGGAAGATCTTATAGCATACAGATTAAACAGAGCTACAGAAACACTTTCTGAGATTGAGATTCTTGTGAATAATGGCCTCTGGAATACAGCAATCAACCGGCTTTATTATGCCTGTTATTATGCCGCTTCTGCACTACTCCTTGCAAATGATATCAAGGCAAGTACGCATTCAGGTGTACGCCAAATGCTTGGACTTCATTTTGTGAAAACCGGAAAGATACCCTTAGAACTTGGCAAGGTTTTCACAGATCTCTTTGATAAGAGGCATGCCAGTGATTACGATGATTTTATTTCAGTTTCACGTGAAGACGTAGAGGATTTGTTACCCTCTGCAAAAGAATTCATTGAAAAGATCATTACTCTGCTAGAAGAATAGTTTTAAACATATTATTGATACTGATAGTTTTGAAATCTGGCGCCCACAGAGAATTTGCGGTTCAGGGCATATTCATAATTCACCGATCCGAAGATGAATGTCCGCCCGGCGATTTCAACATGCAAGGAGTGGGCTTCGGCCGGGATTGCTGTACCCCGCATATCGGTCGGATACTGACTGCCGGATTCCTGTGCCGCTGCATTCTGCACCACCAGGGCAAGAACACCACCGGTTAAGAATTTCAAAAAAGAAAGCTTCATCTGGTCGATCTGCTGTTGATGCCAGCGAAAAATACAAAAATTCTTTAGCGGGATATTACCTGAAGACTCTTCTCCTATCCAAATCAACACTATTTCATAACAAATCTTCTTACCGCTATGCCATCATCCATATTCAGCTTCAGAATTTAGAATCCTGGAGGCAGCCGGGAGACGTTTATCGTTGCGTTCCCGGCAGCGATCACATCGCTGAGTGATTGTGCTGAATACCTGGGAGATGGATTTGTTTGAACTGGTGGGGGAGGATGAGGTGGTGTTGTTGAACTGACTTAACAGGAACTGCAATGTAGAGAATTACCAGCAATTGGAGAGGCAAGGGGGGGCTTTGGTGGTGAGGTAGTGCCATGGATAGTCTTGATCAGTTCCCTTGTAGTCCAATCAAAAAATCTTTTATCGCATGTATTTCAGAATGGGTGAATTGAGGATCGAAGTATTTCAAGTATCCGTTTAGTTCCTTAAGCTTCTTTATTTTAACAAATTCAAAATCACCCACTGGTTTGTTGTTAATCATTACAATTAAATTTCGGATAGGTATTTTTCTTTGTCCCCAGTGATGCCTGGGAAGATTTATGAGGTCATGCCTTATTCCTTCCCTCAGCTTTAAAAAGATGGCTCTTCCATTCCGCAGGATCTGTTCTACAGGTGATCGAAGATCTGGCGATTCAACAGAATGCTTGCTCCAGTTTTTAGTTTCCAGGAGAAAGATGCCGGCCTTAGAAAGCACAACATGATCGATCTGAACTGAGCATATTGTATCGTTTGTCTTTTTAATATAAATCGGTGGATCGAATTTTAATGAATAATCATTCAGAACAATATAATCATCAGGAAGTTTCGCTAACTCATGAATTACCTGCTCC
>CAYOSB010000052.1:0-17789 GCA_964406495.1 uncultured Bacteroidaceae bacterium
TAGGCTGTCCTGCAAACCCGAGTCCGTAATCCTGCGCAGTTGCAGATGCAGATAGAAAGAGCAACAGCAAACCCGGAAGAATCATGACAAGTGACATCCGGAACATATACAACTTCCGGAATGCATATTCCATCTTCAAGCAACTTTTCATCAAGTTCATGCTTTGTTTCCTCCAGCCAGGGACATTCAGTACCAAAAAAAAAACGTTTTGAGCGAAGCGAAATTTATAAAAATAGATCAAGGATTCAAAGCAAAAAAATACTTCCGGCCACTTCCAGGGTCCTTTTATGAAATTTAATATTGCTGTTAACTGTTTATTAATTCTTCATTTATCCTGACAGTCATAAATTGAAAAATATCATGGCTGTCCTGCACATATCATAACATAAAAGAATATTAATATGAGAAAAAGAATGCATTTGGTTGCGATAGCGATCACAGTAGTTTTCATAGCTGCTCCGGCACAGCGAAAACATGCACCATCAAGTAAATTCATGAGCTACACAGGACTGGTAATGGCCGGGTACCAGGGCTGGTTCAACTGCGAAGGCGATGGCGCCGACAGGGGCTGGACACATTACGCAAAGAACGGGAAATTTGAAGATGGCAGCTGTACCATTGACCTGTGGCCGGAAATGGACGAATACAAGGTGAAGTATAAGACTCCTTTTACCTATGCAGACGGAACACATGCCTACGTATTCAGTTCCTACGATGAAAGCACGGTAGATCTGCACTTCCGTTGGATGAAGGAATATGGGATCGACGGCGTATTTATGCAACGCTTCTTTTCGGTTCTTACCAGTGAAAACAGGTTGAATCACCAGGACAAGGTGCTTCGCTCGGCGATCAAAGCCGCCAATAAGTATGGGGTCGCTATTTGCATGATGTATGACCTGGGCAGCATGGACGACAGCAGGTACGAGCTGGTGATCGAAGACTGGAAACACCTGGTCGATGATTTACAACTGACTAACCAGGGAGAAAAAACCACCTACCTGTTCCATAATGATCAACCGCTGGTGGCATTCTGGGGCATCAGCTCCGGAACCCGGAAGCATGGTCACATACCCGAGATATACGACATCATCGATTTTGTAAAGAATGATGACGAATACGGTGGCTGTTCCGTCCACCTGGGGATCCCCTCCCGTTGGAGAACGCTCGGATCAGACACCCGCGGTGATGCCCGGCTCCATGATGTACTCAGGAATGTGGATGTTATCCATCCATGGCTGGTTGGACGGTATAATACAGACTCCTACGAAGAATACCGGCAAACAGAGATCGTGGAAGATGTAAAATGGTGCAAAGCACAGGGGAAATCCTATGCCCCGACTGTGTTCCCGGGATTTTCCTGGCACAATATGAAAGGGGACAAATCCAATAAAATACCACGTGACAAAGGGGCGTTTTTCTGGAAACAGATCTCCGGCGCCATAGAGAGCGGTGCTGAAATGCTGTATGTCGCAATGTTCGATGAAATAGATGAAGCAACTGCCATCATGAAATGCGCCCATGAAGTCCCGGTCGGAAAAAGCGTATTCGTGCCTTATGAAGAGGGAATTCCTTCAGACCATTATCTCTGGCTGACCGGAATGGCAGGTAAGATGCTGCGGGGAGAGATCCCCTTCACCTCCACGATGCCGGAAAGAAAGTAGGCACGGATAATTTCATGTAAATAGTCCAAACAACAAAGAAAAATGAAGTCCCGAACTGTTTTTCAAATCTTGCGGAAGGCTTTCATCGTGGCACTCCTTTTTCCGCAACTCCCAACACATGCGCAGGTCATCCTTAAACCAGGCAACATAAGGATTGTGGTTACTGAACAGGAGGAAGGTCCCCTGAACCTTGCCGTCAATGCGCTGGTGAAGGATCTGAGCAGTGTGCTGGACAACGGTTCTGAACGGGATACGGGACCTGAAATTGTGCACAGTATGAACCATGACCTGACAGATACGGAAATCGTAATTGTGAATGCAGGTGCCGGTAAGCTGAAATTGCCGAAAGCACACCAGAAGGCACTGGACGGTTTTGAATCACACCGTGTGTATGCAGACGAAGCGTCCAACCGGGTCTACCTCCTGGGATATGACCTGCGGGGGACGATTTTCGCCATCTATACATTTGCAGAAGAGATTCTGGGAGTCCCGCCCCTCAAATACTGGAGTTCCTGGACGCCGGTCCCAAAGAAACAGATTTCCATTCCGAAGGACTTCGACCGTTTTTACAGGTCACCACAGGTGCGCTACCGAAGCCTGTTGCCGGGGGACCAGGATTTTTTCAATCCCTGGAAAAGAGCATCAGAAGAAAATCAGAATATCTGGCTGGAGACAGCACTTCGGCTCAAGATCAACACGATTGAAACCTATTCGACTATTCAGCCCCATTACCAATTGACCGATTACGCCTACCTGATCGCAAAATACGGCCTGGTGATCACATCGCACCATACAAGTGGCCTGAACACCTCTTTTAGCACCTGGGACGACTACTGGAGGGAGGTGCGCAATATGGAACCACCCGAATACCTCCTTTCCAACGAACAGGCATTGCTTGATTTTTTCAGGTATAACGCAGAGACCGTGCACAGGAATGATATTGACAACCTGTGGTGCGTTGCATTCAGGGGGGAAGTGGATCAGCCTTTCTGGAGCATTTTCAAAGATGCACCCGAGGACATGAAGGCACGGGCTGAAGTGATCAACAACATGCTGCAGATCCAGTACGACATGATCAAAGAGGTGACCGGTGAAGAGGAACCCTATGCGCGGATCACCTTTTACGATGAGCTCGCTATCCTGATGGCGAAGGGCTACCTGGAGCCTCCAGACAGCAAAAATATGATCTATACTTTCGTGGCCGGACGCAGGGATCATTACCCTTATGATGATATCGTCAATTTCGAGGGAGGACAGGATGTAAAACTGGGGTATTACATGAATTTTGGATTTGCTTCAACAGGGGCGCATGTTGCCCCTGCTGAAAGCCCATGGAAAATGGAGTTCAACTACCGCTATGTCAACAACAAGGCACCGCTCTTTTTCTCAGTGGTGAACGTGGGCAATTACCGGGAATTCGTTCTTGAGCTTTCGGCCAATGCTCAATTGCTGTGGGATTACGACAGCTATTCCACCGACAGGTTCATGATCGACTATTGCAGGACCTATTTTGGGGAAGAACACGCCTGGGAAATCGCAGGACTGTACAGGGAGTTCTACAATGCTTACTGGATACCCAAAGCATCGGAATTTGAAGGACTGGAACGCCAGTTTATCTTCCAGGACCTGAGGTATGCCAGGGCTTTTGCCCACACCTACGACCGGTTCTTTGAGCCGGAAATCGATATGAATCCCCTGCGCAAAATAGGGTATGAAAGTGTTCCGGGACGCACTTTTCGTATCGACACAGCATATAACAATGCCGGCAACCAGGTGGATGCGATCCTTAACGGTATGTTGAAAACCATTCCGAAATTTGAGACTGTGGCAGCAAAATGCTCACGCATGCTGTTGCTGCTGGATGACAAAGCACAACTATTTTTCAATGATAACCTGCGGGTCTACAGTTATTACATGGCCCACCTCAGCAAGACCCTTTACCATTATATGTATGCATACAAACACCAGGCGGATACAGATGTATTCATAAGGAACCTGGACCTGGCATACAGGGAAGCCGTCAGGGCCCAGGATTACCTGTTTGAAGCAGAGCATGGTGTCTTTTCGACCTGGTACACGAATGCCGAGGATATGTCGCGTACTTTCCAGATCAATGAGCTTCAGGAAGACATACTGTTGCTTAAAGAAAAAGCCCTGTCATCAGAATGATTCCGGAAAAATATGTATATTCAATTGCTGTTTTCTGGTATAAATGCCGAATCCTACTGAATAGTACCTTAGTATAAATCTTCTCAGCAGCAATGAATATAGATGTTAATTTACAACCACAGGATTTCCAGGAAAAACTGGACCGGTTCTGGTCATTGTCAGGAGAAAAGATCATCCGCATTGAAAAAGAATATGATCTCACGAAAGGATCACCAGTGTTCACTGTCAATGGTAAATACTCCACGCGCGGATGGACAGAATGGACGCAGGGGTTCCTGTTTGGATCCTCGATATTACAGTTCGACCGGACAGGTGAGCAATATTTTCTTGACTATGGAAGGAAGCAGACCGTGGGATCCATGGCACCTCATATCAGTCACATGGGGGTGCACGATCATGGATTCAACAACATCAGCACCTATGGTAACCTGCTCAGGTTGATGAATGAGTCTAAAATCCATGAACAACCCTGGGAACGGAATTTCTATGAGCTGGCACTGAAGATCAGCGGCGCCGTGCAGGCAGCACGGTGGACCAACACCCGCGAGGGCGGGTTTATCTATTCATTTAACGGTCCGCATTCCCTCTTCGTGGATACCATCCGGACCCTCCGGATCCTCATGGTAAGTCATCTCCTGGGACATGTATTCCAGGGCGAGGGAGATATGCAAATTGACCTGCTGGAAAGGACCATTCAGCATGCAAAATCAACTGCCGATTATTCGGTCTATTACGGGAAAGGCAGGGATGGCTACGATGTGCGGGGAAGAACAGCACATGAAAGCATCTTCAATATCAATGATGGCAATTACCGGTGTCCGAATGCCCAACAGGGCTTCAGCGGGTACACTACCTGGACACGCGGTCTTTCCTGGGCCATGTGCGGATTCGCAGAAGAGCTGGAACTGTTCGATGCATTGTCTGAAGCCAAACTCACTAAATTTGGCGGCAAAAAGGGAATCGAAGATTTCATGCTGAAAGCGGCCATGGCTACCTGTGATTTTTATATTGAAAATACACCGGTCGACGGAATCCCCTATTGGGACACCGGCGCCCCGGACATCTACCAACTCAGTCACCGATTCGAAAAAAAGGCAGATCCCTACAATCCCTACGAGCCGGTCGACAGCTCAGCTGCAGCAATCGGCGCCCAGGGACTGTTGCGGCTGGGGAAATACCTGGAAAAACGAGATGCAGAGCGCAGCAAGAAATACTGGCAGGCAGGTCTGACCGTGATGCATGCCCTGCTTAACGAACCCTACCTTTCAACGGATTCCCAACACCATGGCATCCTGCTGCATACGATCTATCACGAACCCAATGCCTGGGACAATAAACCTGACAAAAACCTTGTGGCGCACAGCGAATCGAGTATGTGGGGAGACTACCACATGCGGGAAGCAGCCCTATATCTTTCACGAATTGCAGACAATGAAACATACTACACCTTTTTCGGTTGCCTGGATTCCAACGCTTTAAAATAACCTGTATATGTCAACGGAGATCAACAGCCTGGATAAGCTGTGCGTGCATACCATCACTAACAAACCACTGGGATTTTCAGAGGCATGCGCCAAATATGCCTGGTACGGGATCAAAGGTATATCGATCTGGCGGGATGCGGTCGAGGGGATCGCACCACGGGAGGTCAGACATCAACTGAAAAAAAACGGTTTGACCGCCGTCTCATACGTGCGGGGCGGTTTCTTTCCGTCGGTGGATCCTATCCGCAGAAAAGCCGCTATCGAGGACAACCTGGTGATGCTTCAGGAAGCTGCCGAAATGGAGATTCCGCTCCTGGTGCTTGTCTGCGGGGCTGACCCGGGACAATCCCTGCAAATCTCACGTAACCAGATCAAGTCAGGCATTGAGGCAATATTACCTGAAGCAACCCGACTTGGTGTTCGCCTTGCCATTGAACCGTTGCATCCCATGTATGCAGACACGCGTTCAGCCATCATCTCCCTGGAGCAGGCCAATGACATTTCAGAATATTTCAATGATGCCTTCCTTGGTGTGGCGGTGGATGTCTACCACCTCTGGTTCGACCAGTCACTTGAAAAGCAGATCAGGCGCTGTGGTGCCAATAAGAACCTGTATGCCTTTCATATCTGTGACTGGAATGTCCCTACCACGGATATGCTCAATGACAGGGGACTGATGGGAGAAGGATGTATCCCGGTCAGGCAGATCAGGGAATGGATGGAGCAGGCCGGTTTTTCAGGATTCAATGAAGTGGAGATCTTTTCCAATAAATTCTGGGTCATGGACCAGGATGCATTCCTGGAGAAGATTGTCGATGCCTATCGCCATCATAGTTAAGTTGTGAGGTTAATGTATCATTGTAATGAGCGTGATCTGACCATAAATGCAGTATATCCGAACGGAAAACTAATAGTAAATAAACAGATACATATAACAATAGAGGCAGTACCCATCTCGACTAAACCTGGAGAGACCGGGCAAATTGAAAATTAAGACAGCTGTTAAAATATCTGATAGTAAAAGAAAAGGTAAGCAATGAAAACACACAAGGTAGGAATCATAATGAACGGCGTAACAGGCAGGATGGGAAAGAACCAACACCTGTTGCGCTCCATTGTTGAGATTATCAGGCAGGGTGGGGTGAAGATTTCCGAGGAGGAAACGATCATTCCCGATCCCGTGCTGGCAGGAAGGAATGAGGCAAAATTAAAAGCGCTGAGTGATCTGTCCGGAGTGAAAGAATATACTACCGACCTGGCAAAGGTCATGGATGATCCTGCCTACACAGTATATTTCGACGCACAGACTACCGGTAGACGTGCAGCGGCTGTGAAGCTGGCTGCATCCAAAGGAAAGCATGTCTACTGTGAAAAACCTACAGCCCCGGATTTCCAAACGGCCATGGAACTCTATGAATTCTGTGAACGTGCCGGTGTCAGGCACGGTGTGGTCCAGGATAAATTGTGGCTCCCCGGGATCCTGAAACTGAAGCGACTGATCCAGAAAGACTTCTTCGGCGAGATCCTGTCAGTGCGTGGAGAATTTGGTTACTGGGTATTTGAAGGCCACACAGTACCCGCACAACGCCCCTCCTGGAATTACAGGAAAGAAGATGACGGTGGCATCATCATCGACATGCTGTGTCACTGGCGATATGTATTGGATCGTGTGTTTGGCGAGGTAAAAGCCGTTTCCTGTCTTGGTGCTACGCACATCAAAGAGAGGGTGGATGAACAGGGGAATGCCTATAAATGCACAGCCGATGATGCTGCCTATGCGACATTTCAACTTGCGAACGGGATCGTGGCGCACTTTAATTCATCCTGGTGTGTACGGGTGCGGCGCGACGACCTGCTTACCCTCCAGGTGGACGGCACAAAGGGATCCGCCGTGGCAGGGCTGAGAAAGTGCTATACCCAACATTATGGCAACACCCCTAAACCCGTGTTGAACCCGGACATTGATCAGCCCATCGACTTTTTCGAGGGTTGGTCTGAAGTGCCGGAACAGGAACCATATGACAATGCATTCAAGGCACAGTGGGAGCTGTTTTTGAAACATGTTGTGAATAATGAGCCATTTCCTTACGACCTGAAGGAAGGCGCAAAAGGGGTGCAACTGGCTGAAAAGGGACTGGAAAGCTGGAATAAAAAAGCATGGGTGGACATTCCGGGGATCTGATCAAGCCGGAATTTTCCGGTCATGCCTGGTGGTCGTTCATTCAGCAATCTGTTATGAAGATTATTCAACTTATAAACATACAATAATAGAGCATGGCACACATGATCGAGAGTGAAAAGCTGCATTAACCCATTATTAAAATTAAAACAGTAAATGATCGCATACCGATTAAATCAACAGAATCTATGAGACAGGTAGCATTGATCACCGGCGGGACCCGGGGAATCGGACTGGGGATCGCGAAAGAACTTGCAAAAGAAGGCATACACCTGGCTGTCAGCGGGATGAGAGCCGAAGTCCAGGTAAAAGGCGTATTGGATGAGTTAAGGGCACCTGGCGTTGAAGTGATCTATTGCCGGGGCGATGTCGGGGAAGCCCGGGACCGGCAAACAGTCCTGGAAAAAGTAAGAGATACCTATGGCCAGCTGAATTTCCTGGTCAACAATGCCGGCATAGCACCCAGGCAACGGCTTGATCTGCTGGAGGCGACAGAAGAGAGCTTTGAATACGTCTTGAAAACGAACCTCCAGGGACCCTACTTCCTGAGTCAGTCCGCGGCCAATTGGCTGATCGATCAGAAGCAGGGGAATCCTGAATTCTTCGGCTCCATTATCAACATCAGTTCGATCTCTGCCACAGTTGCCTCTGTGAATCGCGGAGAATATTGTGTGAGCAAAGCCGGAATGGCGATGATGACCAGGTTGTTTGCCGCGCGGTTGGGAGAACATGACATTCCGGTATACGAAATACGGCCGGGGGTAATTGAAACAGACATGACCTCCGGGGTAAAGGAGAAATATGACCGGCTTTTTCGTAAAGGATTAAGTCCGCAGGCACGTTGGGGCCAGCCTTCAGATATTGGCAAAATCGTGAAGGCCCTGGTAACCGGACTGTTCCCCTATTCCACCGGCGAAGTGATCATGGCCGACGGGGGCATGACCATTCCCAGGCTGTAAAAATTGTTTTATAAGGCAATAGCGGGAACGAACAGGAACTGATAAGTTTGCCGAATACCTTATATATTAGTATGAGGCGAGACAATATCCGGAGCGAAGTTGGGCTCCCGGATCTGACAAATAAGTGTACACAAGGTACCTGGTAAAAGCAGAAACAGAAACAAACCGAATAGCAACCAGATCAATTAAGCGATATGAGTAAACAGAAAAATGAATTGTATTGGAAAGTATGCATCGCCTGCGTATTGGTGATCGTGGTCCTGGGATACACTCCCCTCATGCTCCCGGAAGGAAAATATCAACCCATGATCCTGGGAATCCCCTTTACACTGGCGATCGGATTCCTGGCAACCGTCCTTCTTGTGGTCTTAACCTATATCGGTGCAAAGGTGCATCCCGGAAGCGACGACCAGGGGGAAGAAAAATGAAATGTATAACGAATTAAATGAAAGCCATTAAATAAAGTATATATGAAAATCTGGATCTATATTTTCTTCGGGATCTTCTTCATGTTGCTGGCCCTGGCCTCCTGGAAATCCTATCGCCGCAACCGTTCTGCTGAAGAATTCATGCTGGCAGGTAAAAGCATCGGGTCCATCCTGGGATTCCTGACTTTTTCTGCCGCCTTGTTCAGTGCATTCACCTTTATGGGGATGCCGGATTTTTTCAGGAACCATGGCATCGGCGCATGGACCTTTCTCGCCTTCTCAGATGGCGTGATGGTCTTTTTCATCCTCTGGTTCGGATACCTGCTGAGAAAAAAAGCCAAAGCGCATAATTTCCAGGGAGTAGCCGGACTGATGATCTCCTCCTACAGGACAAAGTGGGCCGGTATCGCGATGTTCGCGAGTGCATTCATTTTTCTTATCCCCTATGTTGCCATACAGATCAGGGGCATCTCGATCTTTCTTGAAGCTGCTTTTCCAGGCATGCTGCCTTCATGGGGCTGGGCACTGTTCATGGTGGTTATGATGCTGATCTATGCAGAAATTGGCGGACTCAAGGCCATCGTCTACAGCGATGCCATCCAGGGACTCATTTTGCTATTGGTGATCTGGCTCATCGGCGGCACCAGCATCGCAGCGTTCGGGGGTGTTGAAGGCATGTTTTCCGCAGTAGAAAAAGTGAATGCAGAACTTTTGTCTGTACCTGGACCCAATGGCCTGTTTTCATGGCAGTTTTTATTAGGCTCCATGGTCGCGGTGGTCATGATCCCGGTAACCCAACCGCAGCTGACCACCCGACTGGTCATCGTGAAGAACCTGGCTTCCATGAAAAAGATGGCATATGCCGTTGGATTTTTCGCGATCCTGGTGATCACCCCTACCATTTTTATCGGCATGTACGGCGCGGTAAAATATCCGGATGCCTCCGCCTCAGAATTTTTATCCCAGGCGCTGTTGTTTGACCAGGCCGCTCCTGTGGCAGCATTGGCCATCGTCGGCCTGTTTGCGGCCTGCCTGTCCACCACAAATGCCCAGATCTTTGCGCTGGGAAATGAGCTCAGGTCTCTGTTGAAGAGTGATGAAAAGAAAGCAATGCGGATCACGCGGATCTCCCTGTTGTTTTTTGCCGGTGTGGTGTTTGTGTTTTCAACACTTATGAGCGATCAGCTCGCATTGCTGGCGCGCGTGAGTTTCACAGGGACTGCGATGATGGCACCCATTGTCCTGATGGCTGTGACAAGCAAAACACCGCCACCGAAAGCGATCATTGTCCTTTCATCCCTTGCACTGATTACCTATCTGCTTTCGCTTGGAGGTATGGTCCCGGATACCATCGGTGGATTAAGACTAGACCTCTTTTTGTATATGGCCCTTGCATGCACTACTTTCATTGCTGTAATGATTAAAAAAAATACAAAACCAGTTTAAAATGAAACGCAACATCCAAATAAAATCGCTCCCGGTCTTCTCCCTGTTGCTGGCTGTTTTGCTCATCGGGACGGGCGCCTGTATCTCTCCTCCGGGTGTGAAAAAGAAAATCATCTACATTAATTCATATCACGAAGGCTTTCCTCCCAGCGATCAGATCACAAGGGGTGTGATGGAGCATTTACCTTCAGATACATTTGAGGTACATTCCTATTTCATGGATACGAAGCGAAATACATCAGAATTGTATATCAGGAAAAGGGTGGATGAACTGCACGATTCAATACGAATAATACAACCCGATGCGATCATTGTGTCGGATGATAATGCAATGAAATACCTGGTTGTCCCGCATCTGCAGGAAACCTCTATCCCCATCGTCTTCTGTGGCGTTAACTGGTCGGTGGACCAATACGACATCCCGGAACACAACATCACGGGGATCATTGAGATCCTGCCCATTGCTGAACTGGTCCGGACGATCCGTCCCTATTATCCCGGTATGAGTAAGCTGCTAGTGCTGAATGAGAACACCACCACATCGAGAAAGACGCAGCCGATCCTTGATACGCTACTAAGGAATCTCGGTATAGAGGTTACCCAGGAACTGGTGGATGATTTTGCACAATGGAAAACAGCATTTGTCCGGGGGAATGCTACCCATGATGTCATTTATTTGCAAACGCGTGGTGCAGTGTCGGGTTGGGATGCGGAGGAAGCAAAACAGCATATTGAGCAGAATATTCGGATCCCGGTGGTCACCTGCGAGGAATTCATGATGCCCTATGCAGTATTCGGACTGACGCAGTTGTCAGAGGAGCAGGGAATCCAGGCCGCTCTGATGACAAAACGGATCCTGGCGGGTACATCTCCGGCAGATATTCCCATTACAAGTAACAATAGATCTAAAGTGTGGTTAAATCCGGGGCTGGCAGAGAGAATTGGGTTTGAACCCGACGCGGAATTGAGGAACAGGGCACACACGGTTGAATAAAACAGGAGATCATAAGCACCATAAAACGAAAAAACATGATGAACAGGCGCGATTTTACCAGGAAAGCAGGGTTGGGGGCATTGGCGATGCATGCCATCCCGATCACCGGGGCAGGCCATCTGCTTGCCAATGGAACACTCCGCAACCCGGCCAATGAAGCAGGCCATGCCCCTGCCAGTGAGACAGTTTCCAAACTGAACGTCCCCCTCGGGATCGGCAACCACTCCCTGAGGGCGTGGCGACCCAAAGCCATGGAACTGATAGATTATGCCATTACGCACAACCTGGATTCGGTTCAGTTCAACAACCTGAAGCCATTTGAAAGTATTGAAGAACAACATCTTAAAAAGTTGAAAAGGCATGCTGATGACCACGATATCTCTATTTTCGTAGGTGTAGGCGGCATCAGTGAGCTATCAGACAGATTCGATGACACCTATGGAAATGCAGATACCCTGGTAAAAGAAGGAATCCGGGTTGCCAGTACCCTTGGCTCGCCGGTTGTTGGCGTTCGCATCGGGGTGCTCGAGGACCGGTATTACGGTGGAGGGATCCAACCCAAGATGGACGAAGTGATCAGGCGCATGCGGTCCTTCCGTGCACCTGTTTATGATGCAGGAATAAAATTTGCGTTTGAGAACCATGCAGGGGATATGCGGACGGAGGAATTGATGGAGCTGATGGAAGCGACAGGCACCGATATTTGTGGCGCTTTCTTTGATCCGGGAAATGCCATTTATGCCATGGAAGATCCGAAAACTGCCATGGAAGCACTCGGATCGCAGATCGTGTGTTGCTCTGCGCGTGATGTCGTTATCTGGCAGTCTGATGACGGCGCCATCTTCCAGTGGACCGCTGTTGGAGAAGGATTGATGGATTACCAGGCATACGCGCAATTTATGGCGGACCACTGCCCGGGCGTCCCCATTCACCTGGAGATCATTTCCAATTCTCCCCGGTCACTCCCCTACCTGACAGATGCGTTCTGGGAGGGATTCCCGGATCTGAAAGCCACAGGCATCATCGATTTTCTTAAAATGACCAGGCAGGGCGAACCGATCGAGGTTGCCAAAGCTCCTGACGGAATGGACCGGAAAGCATTTGAGATGCGCAACCAGGAGGATGAATTATTACGCAGTGTCAGGTACCTGCGCGAGGTATGCTGCGTAGGGTTGAAATAACGAAACAAAGAGGGTGTCTCAAAAGGGGGCACCCTTTTTTTCGTAAATACTACCCAATCGCGACTGACACTGCTATCTCCGCTAAGATCGCTTATCGGATAGTATTTACTTCTATGACCATTTCAACCAAACACTCTATAAATGAAAAAACCATGGAAATCACGGATTATAAAAGAAAGTAAAAAAAAAGACCGCCCCAATTTGACCTCTGAAACGGCCTCTCTTTCAATCTACTTACTACTAACTAAACTACTAACTAAAACTAAACTCTATGAAAAAACTACCAGGTTCTGATCTTAATGTCTCTGAATGATACATCGTTTCCATGACCCTGGAGGAGAATATGTCCTTCTTCCAGTTCTCCAAAATTCTCCAGGTCATTGTACTTACTCAAACTCACGAGTTCCCGGAATGCCAGGCTTTTCCTGTCAAATTCAAGTACCTTTTCGCCATTCAGCCAGTGCTCAACCATGTTGCCATTCACAATGATCCTGACCGTGTTCCACTCTCCCGGGGGGTGAATGGACAGGTCTTCCGGTGGGGGGATCATGTCGTACAAGGATCCCATTTTGTGATTGCCATCCCGCCCGTTTTTTGCATCCGGGTGTCGTTCATTGTCGAGCAACTGGTATTCCAGTCCCAGGTATTTCCCTTCGTGTCCGGGAAATGAATCTGTCACCTGGTATTTGATACCGGAATTGGCACCTTCTGAAAGGTTGACATCTAGCACCAGTTCAAAATTACCATATTTGTCTTTGGTAATAATGTCATGACCGCCTTCTTGTTCCCCTGTCTCACCCAGCACTGTAAGTACACCATCCTCAACCACCCATCCATGTTCGGGAAATTCATCAGACTTGGTATCCCTCCACATTTCCGTGGATGAGCCGTCAAACAACCAGGTCCACTGGTCACCTTCCGCATTTGCTTTGGCTGACTGGTTGTCATTTTGTACGGTTTTATTTTCGTTGTTGGCACATTGGGTTGCCAGTAAAAAGACGCCAATGAAGAAAATAATGTGTGTTTTCATGGGTGTTGTTCTTAATAATAACCGTGTCGTTCTTTGTTAAATCATATTATTCAATACAGTTAAAAAGTGGGTTGCCACCCAGGCGCATAATCGCGCCCCCAGAGTTTTGTTGCCCCTTCATCTCCGATGATGTGGCCATTTTCAGGATTTGTTGTCAGTCCCCTGCCGACGCGTTGAGAGATATTCCCCAGTTGCACCCAGGTGGTACTCTTATGCCCTTCTGCAACATCCGCATTTGGTTTCTTTCCTGTTCGGACACTTTGAAGGAAGTCGTCGATATGCACATTGTCAAGACCTGCTGCCGGACTGGCGGTATTTCTGCCGTCAATGACCACATCTGAGCTGACTTCTTTGACAATATTCTCATCCATATCATAAATCGTATACCCGTCATGACCCGTCAGCATGCTGCCTTTGTCACCATAAAAAATGACCCCGCGACCCAGGCCTTCCACCTTCTTCCCGTTACAGCTCCTGCCTTCCCAGATCACTGAAGCACCCTCACATTCAAAAGTAATGAGCTGCGTATCGAATGCCTCCCAGTCATCGTCATAATGATATCGTCCTCCCACGGAATAGACCTTTGTTGGGAAATCAACGCCCAGTCCCCAGCGGGCCAGGTCAATCTCATGGGTTCCGTTGTTCAGCGCCTCACCGGTGCCCCAGTTCCAGAACCAGTGCCAGTTGTAATGGATCAGGTTGTCCTGGTAAGGACGGCGTGGGGCAGGTCCCTGCCAGAGTTCATAATCAAGGTTGTCGGGCACAGGAACCAATTTCCCGTTCCCGATGGGACCCCTGTTGTTGGTGTACCAGGTTTTTACCATATAGGGCTTTCCAATCACACCATCCTTCAGAGCGTTGATGCCCTCGGTCAGCAGTTTCCATGACCTGCGCTGGGAGCCCATCTGCACCACCCTGTCATATTTCCGGGCCGCTTTGATAGCCATTTCACCTTCAGCAGGATTGTGGCTGAGGGGTTTTTCAACATATACATGTTTGCCAGCCACACAGGCCATGATGGTCGCCGGCGTATGCCAGTGGTCCGGCGGCGCAAGGAAAACCGCATCAATATCCTTTCTTTCCACCATCTTTCGATAATCCCCCTCGCTCTCCGGGGTTTTTCCAACTGCTTCCTCCACAGCCCTGATGCCTTTCTGAAGTGCCTTTTCCTCCACATCACATATGACCTTCACCTCTGTATTCTTTTGTTGGGCAAAATTAGCAGCCATGCCTTTGCCCCTGCCATTGGTACCCATGACACCTACTGCGATCCTGTCATTGGCACCCATGATCCGGGAGTAACTGTCAGCAGAAAAACCATATCCCACACCACCAATGGCCAGGGCAGAAGATCCTGCAGCTACTTTTTTAATGAAATTTCTTCTTGTATTCTCCATTTTAATGCATGTTTATGGTGTAAATTTTTAAAGCCTGTCGATGAAATTAATACCCAACCTTTTTAGAATTATGGTGCAGAAATATTAACCGGCAATATGGTTAATGAATTTACATGATGAGGGCTTAACAGATATTTAACAAACTTCTGAAAGTAATTAACAGAGGGTTAATGGCCCTAAAAATCGCATTCACAAAAGGCAATTTTTTTGTTGCTCTCTGCCAACAATTCTACGCTCAGATTGTTTGAGTTTTAAATTCTACCCAAAAATCATGAAACAATTTTTCATTACTATTTTGCTGCTGATTTTTACCGTTTCCTCTGCACTGGGTCAGCGTGGCTCCCTGGAAGGTGCAGTGGTGGAAATGTCGACCGGAGACCACATCCCTTATGCGACGGTTGCCCTGACCAAAGCCGGGGAAGAGAAGGCTTTCACAGGTACCGTCTCAGATGAAACCGGTGCGTTCCTGATCGATAAAATACCCTACGGAATCTACGAGGTGGAGGTCTCTTTCCTGGGATATGCCTCCAGGCAATTCACGGGTATCACTATCACCGCAGAAAACAAAAACACCGACATGGGCAATATTGAACTGGAAGTAGCTGCCATCGGCATTGAACAGGCAGAGGTCAGGGCTGCGGCCAGGACAGCGGTCAACCAGATTGACAGGAGAACCTACCGGGCGGAGGACTTTCAGACGGCACGTGGCGGGACAGCCATCGATGTACTGGGTAAATTGCCATCTGTGACTGTCACCAGCGATAATGATATTGCGGTCCGTGGCTCCTCAGATTTCGTGGTGTACCTGAATGGGAAACCAACCACTACCAGTGTTTCGGTACTCCTGGGACAGATCCCTGCAGAAAACATTGAGAACATTGATATCATCACGGTTCCCACATCCCGCTACGAGGCACAGGGCGCAGGCGGGATCATCAACATCACGACCAAACGAAATACCAGTACGGGACTGACGGTGCTGGCCACGGGCATGATCGGGGGCACTCCCTGGACAAATGACACGGATGTCTTCAGCAACCACGTATTGAACAACAACAGGATCAACGGGGGATTGACCGTGAACTATAATTTCAACAGGCTGAACCTGCATGGGGCGATCAATTTCTCCCACCGGAACAATAAAGGGATTGGTGATATCTACACCTATATCTACCAGGATGAACAGCAGCCCAATGCAGGAACCTGGTATATCCTCGACGGAAGGGGTGCACGTCCGAAATGGGACCAATCTTTTTACACCAATATCGGTGCCGACTACCAGCTGGGAGCGTATTCCGAGCTCTCTGCCAACTACCAGTTCTCCAACCGGAACACCGGCAGGGCGGCCCATTATAAATACGAAACCTATTTTTCCAATAGTCCCGAAGATGGGGACCCTGTTACAGGCACCTTATATGAGCTTTACAACCCCAATGACATCCACCGTCGCGGTACATTTCAGAATTTCAGCCTCGATTACAGGTTACGCAGCGACAATAACGCCCTCTTTACCGCCTCGCTGCTGTACGAAAATTCTGACCTGGAACAGACCATTGAGAACAAGGAATTTATTTACCTTGGTGATCGCCTGTATTACGACTACTATTCTGATGATCCGGGAGATCCCGTGTTCCACTCCTACCAGTTTGATGGCACCCCCCTACAGGCTACCAGGATTGCACTGAACTACGAGAAAGAATTTGACAACGGCAATGCACTCGAAGTGGGAGTCACTTCACAAAATGTGCGGCTGGACGGAACCTATGAATATGATACGGTGAACACTGTCTCAGGTGAATTTGAAGGGTACGATTATTTCAATAATACCATCGAGCTAAAGCGGGATATATACGCAGCTTACGCCGATTTTTCAGGCAGTACTGAAAAACTATCGTATATCCTTGGATTGCGGGCCGAATACCTCGATCAGTTGATGACTGTCAGCAGTACCCGGTACTTCGATGAGGCATACAGTGTATTCTCAGAGATCGGGCGGAATTTCGGCGAAACGGATTTCTCACAAAACAAATTTGACCTCTTCCCTTCCCTGCACCTCAGGTACACGGCCGATGAGAAGAATACCATCTCCATGGCCGCCAGTCGCAGGATCAACAGGCCCCCGGCCAAGGACATGGCTCCTTTCCTCTACCGGCGTCACCAGGAGATCTTTGAAATGGGGGATCCGCTGCTGGAGCCGGAATACAGCTGGAATGCAGACCTTTCCTACAATCGCAGCCTGGGTGCACACAACCTGATTCTCACCGGATTTCTACGCGCAGCTACCAATGCGATCTACCGCGTCAACCGGCTCAACTACGACCTGGCCAATACGGGAGGGGTGCTGCTGAGAAGCTATACCAATGCCGGGAACCAGCTGGCGACCGGAGGAGAACTCGGATTCAATTTCTTCTTCTTCAACCGGCTTAAGCTTTTCCTTGGAGGATCGCTCTACCAATTCTCCGTGGAATCCGACGAAAACCTATTCGGGGACCAGAGCGCAAGCAGCAGCCTCAACTGGGATGCAAAAACAAACCTTTCCTGGGCGATTATTAATCCATTGGAGCTTACGCTGGACTATTCCTACCGGTCGGAAAGCGTTACGCCGCAGGGACGTGACCTCCCCTTCCAGGTGTTGAATGTTGCGCTTAATTTCACACCTGTGCAATTGCAAGGCTGGAGTTTCTATGCGAAAATGCTCGATGTCATAGGCACCAACCAGTCGGGAGGATACACCGGTGCAACAGCAGGAAGCACTGACCTGTTCAGGCGTTACTGGGTGTATGATTATGAAGGACAGATCGTTGAAATCGGCGCCTCCTTCACCTTCAACAGGCGGGCGCAGCAGCAGCAACTGGAAATGA
>CAYOSB010000053.1:0-7806 GCA_964406495.1 uncultured Bacteroidaceae bacterium
GTGTCATCCAGGATAATGGACCCGCCAAAATCCGGGAATCTCTCAGGGAATATGATGTCATTGGAGGCATCGGACCCGAATGTGTTTACTCCCGCTTCGAGCCAGAAGAGACCGGCGAGATTCAGCCATCCTCGTTCTGATTTGAGACGCTGCAGGCGATTTTCCTGCCAGTTCTCATGTTCCTCCAGGTAGGAATCCCAGTCGGAGATGATCTCCTTTTGCCGGTTGCAGGCAGATAAAATAAACAGTGTCAATGCTGCAAGCACTACAGCAGCAGCCAGGAATGGGGAGTGGTAGCTCTTCATGGTTTTCGTCTTAAAGCCCAACAAAGATAAGTATCATCATACATATCTCATAATACCATGCTCCCGGCGCATCCATCTAAATCTGACAGACTCCCATAGCCCGTTGAATGAGTTGTATTTCAATAACCCTTCGTGGAGCATTTCCATAGCCGGTTGATCGAAGTGCACTTCCCTTGTTTATTGAGCGATGCAACTTCCGATAACTGTACGAGGTACATTTCCAAACCCGGGTGATTGAGTTGTATTTCAATGATCAGTTAACAAGCAGTGTTGGACCGGGTGATCAGTATTTCACCACCCTGGTCCATTTCCTGGTGTGCCCGTTGTACATGTCAAGGAACATTACTCCTTCCACATAGCTGTTCAGATCAATCTGTACCTGCCGTTCATCCGCGGAGCGCTGAAGCACTTTTTCCTGCAGTACCCTTCCGTTCAGATCCAGCAACCTGAGGGTAACCGGGTGGTTGGAAGCATACTCCACGAAGAGCACATCCTCTGCGGGAACTGGATAGATCCTTGTGAACAGTTCATCCTCCTGTAAACCGTTTAAAAATGCACCTACACTGACTTCCGTTGTGTCGTTCCCCGTTGTGTCGTCCACTGCCAGGATGGTCGTTACGGCATCGGCCACTTCCGGCGCCGCCTCAATCACACCGTCCAATGTCTGCAGCACACTGTAGAAGCTGTACATGGAGCCGCTTTCACCGGTAAATGAAGTGCTGGTGGAAACAGTATTCTCCAACAGAAGGGTGTAGGGTTCTTCATCTTTCGCCACATAGATGTCATACCCGCGTATGCCTGCTGAAGTAGCGCCGGGATGCCCCTCCCAGGTGATGGTGAATGTACTGTCCCCGGTTGTCTCCGGAAGTTCATTGACCATACTGACGGGATCCGGACTGGCCACCGTATTGCTCCAGACATTGGTGGGGATTACTTCGTTCTGGTCGAAAATAATCTCCGCCTGGTTCAAAATTTCTGTTCCGCCGGGTGTTTGCTGATCCACTTTGATCCTGTACGTAACAAACCCTTCCCCAATGCCCGTACTGTCATTGGGCGGCAGGAATCCATTCAGCGGATCTGTGGTGAGGTTGCCTGTTTCCGGGTTGATGGTTGAGAACCGCCAGAATGCCCTGTCGTTGACAATGTCGATCCCGGCGACCAGCTGAAGTTCCTGGTAATTGTATGTTTTACCAAGTTGCATCCTGTAGGTCAGACGGTTGGTAGGTTCCACCTGGATGACGGTATCGCCGAAGCCAAATGAAGTCACTGCGAAGGACTGCGGGGAAAGGCCTTCAGGCAGGTCATTGTTGATTGCAACGAACCTGGCAGGAGCAGTAGCTTCCGGCATGTTCTCAAACAAGATAGTATATTTTAGCGCTTCATTCTTCGTAACCAGTTGCGCATCTGTAACACCAGCAGGTCCGATGATGGCATTGGGGTCTTTCGATGCTACCACATCAGTACCTCCATTCCCGAATGTTCCCGGCGGATGGTTGCAACCTTCAGATTTGACCGGTGCATAGGTGACCTTGTTCAGCGTTCTGTGCTCGATCCTCATGAAACATTTCTTAAAATTCTTTTCCACGTTGTCAGGATCAATGCAGCTGAAGGTCTTCTCAAGCAGTTTTTCAAAGGGAACTTCTTCGGGCTCCACAGCCTCGCGCAGTTTTTCAAACGGACTGACCGAATTGTAAAACTCCTTGGCATATTCTTTCGTGTTATCAAGGATGCCTTCATCCTTTCTCACCATGTTATCCAGCTTTTTCTTGGCAAAATCTTTACCTGCTTCCTGTGCGTTTCCAGTTACATCAAAGGCTCCCTCCACATCCTCTTTGAATGCATCTTTCTTGCTTTTGATTGCCTTTTGAAATGCATCACCCAGATCATTTGCACCGGCGGTGGCCTTTGCACCTCCATGCACATATTCAGCATAGGATTGTACATCCTGGGCAATTTGCATTTCTACTTTTTGAATATTCAGATCCTCACACCTGAGGTCGTTCTTGGCAACAGATGCACCATATCCATTTGATTTTTTCAGACCACCGTCCAACAGGTTGCTGTTGATGGTCGTCGATCCGTCAAAGATTTCATCCAGCATTTTTGCTACTGTGACACTCTGGCCTACATAATCAATGTCCTGTTCAAAACTAAAGACGCTGAGCGGTTGCTGGTACATCCGTGCCATGGTAAGGATATAATCTTCCTCCTGGCTATCGATAATATAGCTGAATGTAGTCTGGGAACGCGGAGGCAGTACCGGGATCCAGTAGGCATAATACCTGATACTGTCGATATCGACATAAAGTGAATCACCCGTGGGATTTGGATTGGATGGAAGCTGTGCAAGGATGTCTTCTTCGGAGGACCCGATATAGTTGGAGCCCAGGTTTTCAAGACTTCCAGATTCCGTGGCAATGGCAAAGATCAGCCAGTAATCGTATCCATTGACGTAGGAATAATTACCAAAATCGACATTGACGTAGAACTTCTTATTGATCAGCTCCGTTCTCACAGAGTGATTGATGCTCGTCCATGGACTGGGTGGTGAACCTTCAAATACGGTAAAATAATCCTCCAGTACAGTTGTTTCTCCACCCTGTTTTTCCGCTACGATATCATATAATCCTTCAGGTTTTTCACGGAAATCGAACACAGCAACAGCTTCGGTACTGGAAAGTATCTTCACCCTCCTGGCGGGTATGTTTTCCGTTTCATTCTCCATATAGAATTGCATGCCTTCCTCAAAATCGAATCCCTGGATGAGCAGGTTCGAGGTACCCAGGTAACTGGCTGAATCCGGTACCGACCGGAGAATGCTGTATTCTGCTCCCGCAGCAGTGACTGTATAGGGAACAGGATCCGGCAGATCACATGTCTGATCAAAAAATGTCATGACATTCCCGCCGCTTGCAGCCATATAGCTGGTCCAGCAATCGAAATCGCCAGGCGAATTGTCCAGCCAGGGCACGCGGTTTGCAATGACGCGTAAATAATCCGAAGTGGCCGTATCCGTTACTCCGACGATCACCTCCTGGTCAGCCAGGAACGGATCATTGTAACGGTTATCAAAGGTAGTGCGGGTGGGCATCGTTCCCACCCTGTGGTACAATTCCGAAGATGCCTGGTCCTCGCTGAAATCAACCGTTGCGATCATGCCTTTGCCAGCCGGTCTTTCCAGGCTGAATGCTTCCTGTCCACCTACTGTTCCTTCATAGAAGGATAAGGTTTGCGGCGTGTCAAGCTCCAGTTTGACCGTGAAGTCGAGGTAGAAACTGTCCGCAGTAAATAGCACGTTATTGGTTTCGTCCAGCTCGAGCACATTGTTCCTGGCGTCTGTCAGCACCCCGATGTAATACCAGCCCGGATTCAGGTAGGTGGGAATATATCCTCGAAGTGTTCCTTCGAAGCTCGGGGTTGTTGCCGGGATATTCCTGTACACCGGGATCAACTCCCTGAACCGGTAATCTTCAGCATCATACACGCGGTCGGAAGAAACGATCACATGGTCTTCGATCGTCCGGCTGAGTTGTTTCTCTGTGCCTTTTGCCACGGTATAATCAATGCTTAATGACTGGCTGAAATCAAGATCGACGGGGCTTGTAATGGAAATAGCTGTGGGATAAAGTGCAATGGGATCGTTATCAATAAATACAGTATATCCGGTCACATACCGGTTATTTGCTTCCTCCTTGCCTTCATAGATTTCCTCATCTGTATCCAGTTCAACGATGGTATAATAGTCGCCCGAAAGGTGGGCATCGAACCTTACCGGTATGGTAACGGATGTAGTGCTTTGGCTGGACAGGGTAAACTCCTGCCGGTGTGCCAGCAAGGGTTCTGCGTTACTGCCTGCTGCATCTTCAGCGAGCCATACCTTTAAGGTGAAGTCTTCGTTTTCCAGTATTCCCGGGCCATTGTTCAGAAGATCAATGGTGATCTCGTCTTCCTGGAGGGCATACAGGTTACAACAGGAAGCATATTGGACATCCTCAACCTGCAGATCAGGCGGTATGTAAGCGATCACATTTGCTGAAATCTCATTACTGTTGTTTTCCCTGTTGTATTCCACGAGGGTTCTCCTGCTATTCACCTCAAGCTCGAACCGGTAATCTCCTGCAAGCGTATAGGGTAACCGGACTTCGTGGGTTCCGGTATATGTTTCACCTGCGGGTATGTCGCCGAAGTGTTTGAGTTCTTTCTGCCAGACCAACCTGCCATCGGGATCAAAGATCCTCAGGCGGTTATTCCATCCATTCCGGGGCGTGGCAGCTGAATTGTTCAGGATCGTATAATTCAGCATAAGCACATCGCCTGCAGTAAGGGCATTGTTGTCAATTTCCAGGCTTTCGAGGGAAAGGTCCGGGACACGTGATTCATCCCGTTCGATAAATACTTCTTTCGAAAACTGGTTGTTATTTTCACCGTTATATTCAAAGAGGTTATCATAAAAATCCGTTTGAAGACTGATCAGTGTGTTGCCTTCCGGGTATTCAAGGTCTACCGTAAAATGTACATTTTGGGTGTAAAAATCCATTGCAGGCAGCGCTTCCGTATACTCCCTGCGGTAGATTCTCTTAAATCCCAGCATGATCCTGTCGTACCAGGAATCCTGGATGGCATCGGCAGCTCCTTCATTGGAAACGGTATATTCAAAATTATAGCTGCTTCCCGCATATAACGTATCGGGGATTGAAGGGAATTCTGGTACCAGGTCCGGTTGGGTGGATAAATTAATTTCAAGCGGTATGCTGATCACGTTATTCTCTTCCCCCTGGACTTCGCAGATATTATCCTCTCCGTCTGTTTCAAGGTAAAGAAAATAGTCGCCAAATTCTTCGAAGGGCAGGTTAAGACTGATGGTGTTCGAAACAGAAGCCTCCGTTTCCAGCGGATCGGTAAACGATTCAAAACCGATCAGCTTGCTTTCATCCGCAGTGAGCGTATCGTTCCTGGAAATGTAAAAATAATTCATCACCTGGCTTTCAGATTTGTCTGCGAAACCTCCGTTACTGATGGTATAATTTACTTCCAGCGGACGACCTGACGATACCGAACCGGTGATGTTCAGATCTGAAGGCACCAGGTCAGGCTGGGGATCAATGATCAGCTCAATGCTGTCGAGGAGGATCATATTATTTTGATAGGTCAGCTCGTAGGTATACCGGTCGTCATTCGTTTGTACGAAAATGTAATACCAACCATACTCACAGGGATCAAATGCGATGCTGTCCTCCACGGTATAACTGGCTGCCGCGTCAAGTTCCTCAGTTCCCCTGTCGTACCGGGCCACGATCCTTTGTGTCGGTTCATCAGGATCAAAATAGGGCATTTTGGAAATATACACATTGTCGTACCAGTAATTGTAATTGGAACGCCTGAACCAATCACGCTTATCCAGCTGGACGGAAGTCCTGTAAGTGGTCTGCTGCCCCACATTTTCCACGGTCCAGTTCACCGGTACCTTATCGCCTGAGAATGCTGTGGCAGGGGTCGAAAGTTGTGTCACCACAAGGTCAGGCAGTGGTGACTGTGTAATATTCACAACTTCAGATGTGCGGCCATTGTCGGTGAAGGAACTGTCCAGTTCGGTGAGGTTATTCAATGCATTCGACTGGATGCGGTAAAAAAGTTTCCCTGAATAGCGCAACGGGATGTTCACGGTGAGGGATTGCTGGTAGCTTTCACCGGGATTCAGTGCCACGGGGGCCGACACTCTTCTGAGGAAAAGTGAGTCAGATCCGACAATGGATGGATCCCCGAGGGCTTCCGCCTGGTTGGCCACATACACGTAGTCCTGCCAGGTGTCAGTTGTGGGTCCGTTCCCGGTATTGGTAACCGTCCATTGCAGCTCGAAACTTTTTCCCGAGAACTGGGTGGGAGGTGTTATCACTTCGGTGACCTGCAGGTCAGGAAACACGGGATCCAGGAAATCGAGTACATCACTGGACAATGTATTGTCAGTAAGGTCTTTATCGAATTCTTTCTTACTATCATTGACCTGCAGCAGGATGTAATAACTGCCACCGGAAATATCGATCGGGAGTCTGATGGAAAGGTCCCCGGTATAGGTATCGCCCGTCTCCAGCAGAAAGCTTCTCTGTTCCTCTGCCAGGAGGCGGTCGGCGGCATCAAGGTTCTGGTCCGGGCTGAGATATATCGCATCCCGCCATTCTCCATTCAGGCGCAGGTTGCCCTTGTTTTCCACCTGGTACCTGACCTGGATATTCTTTCCGCCTGATAAATTCCCTGTGACGGAGAGGGTGTTGACAGGGGCAAGGTTGACAAAGCCCCTGAGTTCGTCTGCGCCGATATCCGGATCGCCCTCCCGGGTCTCACCATCATAATCTATGGTGATATAATCAATGGGCGTTCCCTGGTTCTGGAGCCCGGCATTCCCGATGTGCAGATCGGTTTCTGACTGGTAGATCGGATCGATGGAGAGGCCGTTTGCTTCAAATCCGTAGGTCGTTTGCAGTTCTGACAGGGACAGATCAATATACTGCTGGTCGAGTATCCGCCAGCTGGTGATCTCGCCGGGACTGAAATAGTTATTGTGGTCGAATTGAATCGTGTCTACTAATAAAGAATCGGGATTCCTGTACAGGATCACACCGTGATCGCCGGAGCGTTCGCCATAGAAGTTATTATTCAGTACACTGACTTTATTGTAGATTTCACTTACGGTATACGTGTTAAGCGCAATAGCTGCGCCACTTCCATTTCCCCTGGTGAAAAAATTGTTGTTGGCAATCTCAGCGATCAGTCCTGCAAAAAGCACCTGGATGCCAAAATCTTCGGCCAGTACAAAATTATTGTAGATCCTGTAGGTACTGTGTCCTTCGTCATAGTTCGCTGATAAGGTCAACCCGACATCCTCCGAATTGATATAATTGCTGTGGAGGACCACTTCTTTACAATTGGTGAGCACGCCCATTCCCAATCCCTGGAATTTATTTCCTATGATCGTAAGCCCGGAGATATTGCTCCAGGTATTCGTGCTTCCGGAATTGTCATATTCCAGGTCTTCAATGACATTGTTTTCGAATTTGAGGTCAAGGTATTTATGATAATAATTGATAAATGCGATCGCCTCTGCAAACCGGTTGTTTCTGATCACCAAATTTTTGATGGTGTCAGCATCTTCATTAAAATCAAAGTAGTCCTGGAAAGCATATGCGGCATTGGTATATGCATTGGCGAAGACGTTGTTTTCAAATCTGATGTTTTCCAGGCCATTGCCGAGACTGATCAAATTTTCCGTGTATACTTTCCCATTCGCCTCTAATGTAATATGTTCGATCGCCAGGTTGTTCACATGGCTGATGGTAAACAGGCGGGGATTGAATGAGGTGGTGTCACTGTTCATGATGATCACGTCCTCAGCGTTCTCTGATTCCGAGCGAATCACAATCGAATGGTCATTTTGTGATTTGTCAATCTGACTGATCGTTAATTCTTCTTCGGTGTAGACTCCGCTTTTAATCAGGATCTCAACATC
>CAYOSB010000053.1:7816-17450 GCA_964406495.1 uncultured Bacteroidaceae bacterium
ACATCCGATGTCAGCATGGTGCCATTGACTGATTCTAACGCTTGCTTCAGGGTGGTGTAATCACCCTGACCGTCGGGATCGACAATGATCTGCTGCTGGGCAGTAAGTGTAACTGAAAAAAGGACAAAAAGTATGAAACCGGAGATGTTCAGGGTTGTTCTTTTCACGACAGTTTGGGTTAGTGGTTAACATTACTGCGTGGGGTGGCTTACATTATTATTCTGGGGTGACTGGCAAAATTCTGTGTGGGGAGACTTACAATGGCATAACAAATTTTAGTTCAAATGGTTTGAATATTTCCGGGGATGGCAGATTCTATTGGATGAATGCCCCGTATGCTTATACATTCCGAATGAATGCTGAAAAAGGAAAATAAAAAAGCCCGGGGGATCATCCCCGGGCTCACTGGCGGCTTATTTCCAGGATCTATTCCGCGTCAGGGATGAATCTGACGGGAACAATTACTTTACAGGTGACAGCTTTACCTCGCTGTTTGCCTGGTTTCCAGGCTGGCATGTCTTCGAAAACAGCCAGGGCGGCTTTGTTGAAGATGTCATTGGAGGACTGTGCAACGCGAATATTGTCAAGGGTGCCATCGGGTTGCACCTTGAATTCCACCATTACTTTTCCGGCCGTTTTTTTATGGCTGGCATCTGCTGGATATTCAAGATGTTCTTCGATATACTGTCCGAGTGCCGCTCTTCCTCCGGGGAATGATGGCAAATCTTCCACGATGTAGAATCCTCTTTCCTCCATATCGATGTCTTCATCCGTTTGAATTTCCACCTCGATTTCCTTTTCAATTCCAGATCCTGCCTTTGCATCTTCACTGGTTTCAATTCCTTCGACAACCTTCACCCTGATTTCCTTCATTTCTCTTTCCTCGTCGGGGTGATCCCTGTGTTCCATTTTTTGCCGCTGTTTGTCACCGGAATCCTTTTTCGTGGTTATCATAATCACCCCGGTTTCCGCATCGTATTTTTTCATGAGTTCATTGTCAGCATCCTTGATCACCTTAACCTGTGCGATCTGCTCAGGGTCAATTTCATCAAGGGATGCTACGACCTCACCATCAACGACGACTACAGGGTCTGCGACATTATCCGAATTAATCTGCACCTTGACCTTTTTGCCGTCACCATCTTCGGTGATATCCTCCTCAATCATCTTAACCCTTACTGTTTCTTTTTTTGAAGCTTTATGCTCATTTTCATAGGGAACAATTTCATAACTCGTAGGGATCATTATAATTGGTTTGCGGGCAATTTCCCTGGCCGTGACACTGGCGCTTTCATAACCGACAAAGGAGATGACAACCCGGGGATTGCCGGTTACTTCAAGCGTGAATGCTCCCTGTTCGTCCACGACGGTACCCATCGTGGTTCCCGCGATGATCACACTTGCCCCGGTCGCGGGAACTTCGGAGGTTTCGAGGTAAACTTTCCCTTCAATTGTACTTGCCTGTTGTCCTGCAGCTGTTGCCATCAGGGTGAAGGCCAGGATCGTTGGTACAAACAGAATGTACTTCAGGATGCCTTTCTTTTTGGCTTTCGTTTTTTTCATCATGATGAATCTTTTTTTGGTGAGTGAATGATTAAACTGGTGTCCCAGCCTGAATACCTCACCGCCCAGGGTGTGGTTCAGGAGCAGGGACTTGTAATGAGCCGGGCGGACCCCCTGTGACAGGACTTCCCTGTCGGCCAGGTGCTCATGATTTTCTTTAATCATCCTCGAAATAAGCCAGGAGAAAGGATTGAACCAGGTCAGTGCCAGGCTGAGTTCAGCGACCAGCAGGTCGGCCATGTGCAGTTGCCGGATATGTGCACGTTCGTGGATCAGGATTGCATTGTTTTCTGCCGTATCTGCAAATTTTTCCGGCAGGAATATATTCGGGTAAATCGTAAATACTTTATTGCCTCTTGTCAGGAATACATTTTTCTTGCCGGTTCGCCGGTTCGTTATTTTTCGCAGTCTTGAAAAAGCGATGAGGTTCAGTACAATGAAGGCAAGGATACCAACCAGGTACAGGGCGAACAGGATGGTTGCCGGAGAGATGCTGGCATGGCTGGTCACCCCGGCGGCTCCGGTTATGGCAGCAGGCTGTCCCGGATCGATCAGGAAGACAGGCTCCATAGAAGAAACAATGGCAGGCTTTCTGACTGACAATAGCGGGAAGGTCCAGCTGAGCAGGATGCCGGTGACCAGGTAAATACGTTTAACCACCAGGTTGGCATCGGTTCTGAGTGCCAGGTAATAGGGAAGGGTCACCAGGGCTATTGCCGCGGCAACCTTCAGGAGGTATATCATTAGTTCATTCATATTTTTCTTCCGTTGAGAAATGCCAGGCCTTGCTACGCATTCTTATTGCATTTAGTAATGCCAGTCGTTATTGTTGCTTCTTTCTGCATGTAAGTAATGCTAATCGTTCCTGCGCTCTTCTCTTCTTTCCTGCCGTTCCAGTTTACGGTCCTCTTTCAGATCGTCCTTAACTTCATCCATCATTTCACGCAGGTCACGCATGGAGATATCGTGTTCCGTTGCGAAGAAAGAGGCCAGGTTGGTAAAGGATCCTTCGAAATATTTGTTCAGGAATCCACCCAGGGAATTTTTCACGTAATCATCTTTTTCAATAGCCGGACGATACAGATAGGTGTTGCCGATGGCACGGTGGACTAAAAAATCCTTTTCCTCGAGGATCCGCATCACACTGGATACCGTTGTATAGGGTGTATCCTTGTCTTCCAGCTGCCCGATTACGTCTCGTACTGTTGCCTCGCCCAGCTCCCAGAGAATCAGCATTACTTCTTCTTCAGCTTGTGTAAGTTTGGTCATCATTGTGCTCATATTTTATATTAGACAGTTCGTTTTATATCCTGCCTGGTTCCTGATTTTATTCACTATTCTGTGAATTCATATTGCAAATATAACTAAAAAATACGTAGATCAACTGAAAAGTACGTAGATTAACTGAAAAATACGTAGATCAACTGAGTCTTCAGTAGAATAACGTAATAATACGTTGGTGTAGTATTTACTTTATCAAAATTCTTATATAAGGTCACTGAAGCCTGAGAAGGTCACTGAAGCCTGAGAAGGTCGCTGAAGCCTGAGAAGGTCGCTGAAGCCTGAGAAGGTCGCTGAAGCCTGAAAAGCTCACTGTCATCTGAGAAGATCATGAAAATTCTTAAAGCTTACTCAGGTCTGAAAACGATTCGCAGGCGTACTTCATCATCGACATATGTGCCATCCCGGGTGGCTGGATTCCAGTCCGGACCATTAGAAATGACACGGATTGCTTCCTCTGTAAAGGGCTCGCCCGGGGAGCGGACCACCCTGAAGTTTTCAGGTCTGCCATCTGCAGTGATGGTGAATGTAAGCACCACTACTTCCCTGTCACCGGTTTCGGCAGCGGGGGGATAGACCAGCGTGGTATCCATGTATCTATTGTATTGAATGATGCCATTCACAGGGGAGGCGGAAATGTAATCGCTGTCAGTAACAGGATCGGGCGCTACCGTGGTAACGGCAATTGTTAACATTTTTTCAGTCTCCTCGTTTTCAATGGCCCGCACCTGCACCTGTTGCGGTATTTTCTTTTCCAGTGCGTTTACCTGCGCTTGCTGCATCTCTTCCAATTCCGGAATTTCATCCTGGCGCGGTTCTGAGATGTGCACACCCTGGACCTGTCCCTGGAATACCTGGGAAGCTGCCTGCTCGCTGGTCATTGCCTGCTTACTGGTCATTGCCTGCTCGCTGGTCATTGCCTGCTTACTGGTCATTGCCTGCTCGCTGGTCACTTCCTGCACCTGTCCCCGGAGCGTTTCTGATGCCGCCGGTTTTATGGTAACTTCCTGCACCTGTTGCGGCATTTCCTCTTCCAGTGCGTTTACCTGTGCCGGCTGCATCTCTTCCAATTCCGGGATCTCATCCTGTTGGAATTCCCGGATGACTGGTTCATCCGGGGTAGCCTGTGCTGCAAGTTTACTAAGTTGAGCAGCATCCTTTGTCCCTGCCTCCTTTTTTTCCTCGAACATATCCTGCTCCAGATCTTTCTTGTTCACCAGATACTCATCCTGCATCAGCTCTTCCTTCTTCACTTGTTCATCATCCTTCATCAGATCATCCTTCATCAACTGGTCCTCATCCTTCATCACCTGCTTCTCATCCTGCATCAGACCCTTCTTCATCAACGGGTCCCTATCCTGGTTCAACTCTTCCTTCTTCACCCGCTCCTCATCCTTCATCACCGGGTCCCTATCCTGGTTCAACTCTTCCTTATTCACCCGCTCCTCATCCTTCATCACCAGGTCCCTATCCTGATTTAACTCATCCTTCTTCACCCGCTCCTCTTCCTTCTTCACCCGCTCCTCATCCTGCAATTCCTGTTCGTCCGGGATCACTTCTTTCTTTGCCAGTTCTTCCGCTTCCGGGATAACATCTTGCCTGATCTGACCCGGTTCTATGGAACGCGAGGAAGGTTGCTCCTTAGCAGCCTCTTCAAATTCCGGCGCAGTCTTGTAACGGTCCATGCTTCCATCGTCCACGGTAAAGAAAATGGTAGCCACGATCATCAGTGAAGCAACAGCAGCAGCGGCGGAATACCAAACGATTCTGCGCTTTCTCCTGATCCTGCTCCGGATGCGGCTGGCGATATGCGCTAGGTCACGCTCCGCCTCCTCTATGGAAACCTTCGCAAACCCCTCCGCAGCCTCGGCTTCAAAAGGATCTTTCTGCAACCTCCGTTCGAAGGCATTGCGATCCTTTCCCGATAACTTCCCCGATACATAGTCGAAGAAGTCCGACGCATTGTTGTTGCTATGTTTACGTTTCTTTGCCATGTTGTTCCTCAATAAGGATCTGCTTGCTCTTTTTTTCCTTTATACAGATAATGCCTTGACCCTTTTTTTAAGCTACGCTTTATTTCATCTACTGATGAGATCTGCGCTTTACGTTATTTGTATTTTCTATACAGATCTTCAGATTTCGTTTCCCGTTCTGGATGAAGCTCTTGACTTTTTTCTCTTCCAGCTTCATCGCTGCAGCGATCTCTTTATAGGACTGCTCCTTAAAATAGAACAGGCGGATACACTGCTGTTGTTCCTTTTTTAGTTTTTCAATGCATTCCAGCAGGATTTTGTTCATGCTGTTTTCATCCTCATCAATAGGATGCAATTCTACTGTAGATTCCACAAAATTTTCCTGCTCATTTTGCCAGGCTTCCTGTCTGCTCCGTTTGGTCTTGTCTGCACGAATCTTCATCAGGCAGAAATTCTTCGTCAGCACATACAGCCAGCGCTTAAAATCCTCGACTTCATGTTTGGGCAATTCGACGATCAATTTTTCAAAAATGGCGGTGGTCCCGTCTTTTGCCGCCTCGCGGTCACCGAAATATTTAAGGCATACCCCGTACACCAGGTGCATGTGCCTTTCATAAAGGACCCCCAGCTGTTCCAGGTCACCAGAGGACCTGAATTGCCGAACGAGTGCTTCGTCAGGCGCTTCGTTATATTTTTTCCAGGTGACCTTCAGAGCCATGTATAGCTAGCGTTTCAAAGCGTTTTCAGGTTTCATTACATGCAATTTACACAGAAATCTTCAGAAACTTTTATGGAATTGCGGAAATGCCTGCATCCTTTGAGTGAAACAACATCATTATGAACCAAAAATTTATCATCATGAAAGCAATAACATCATTTTTCTCCGTATTGGTCCTGTCCGTTGTACTCATGTCAGCCACCCTCCCCAGGGTGATCACCGGCAAAGTAGTGGATGAATCAGGAGCAGCATTAGCAGGGGTAAGTGTCGTTGAAAAGGGAACCCCTAACGGAACCCTGACGGATATCCACGGTAACTACTCACTTCATGTGCAATCAGCACAGCCTGTGCTTGTTTTTTCATATATAGGTATGGAAACCAAAGAGGTACGTGCCGGGACGAAAACCTCTATCAATGTTACCCTGGTTCCTGAAGTTTTAGAAATGGACGAGGTAGTGGTGAGAAGTCAGCCGAACACCATCCAGCATGAAGCTTTAACAGGAGCGGTTTCCGGTGTAAAAACCGGTCAAGGCAGGAAATCCATGCATTATGCAACCTCAACAATGTCAGCCGCTTATGCACCTCAGCAAAACTGGAACACAGAATCCTATTCCACCATCCATGAGAACGGGTTCAAAGATGTATTGCACAATCCCCTTTCCACGTTCTCCATTGACGTAGACAGGGCCTCCTATTCCAATGTCAGGAGGTTCATTAACATGGGACAACAACCTCCCATCGATGCAGTTCGGGTAGAGGAGATGATCAATTATTTTACGTACGATTATCCTGAACCCGACGGCAAACACCCGTTCTCGGTAACCACCGAACTTTCCACCTGTCCGTGGAATACTTCCCACCAGCTCTTGCACATCGGACTGCAGGGCAAACAGATTGACAAGAAAAACCTGCCACCCTCCAATCTTGTTTTCCTGGTGGATGTATCCGGATCGATGCGCGCACCCAACAAACTCCCGTTGCTGAAGTCCGCATTCAGGCTGCTGGTGAATGAACTTCGGCCCCAGGACCGTGTGGCCATGGTGGTATATGCAGGTGCGGCCGGACTGGTGCTGGAATCAACTCCCGGAAGTCAGAAGGCGACGATCCTGGAGGCCATGGACAAGCTCCAGGCCGGGGGTTCCACGGCAGGAGGTGCCGGGCTGAAACTTGCCTACAAGACTGCAGAGGAACACTTGATGGAGGAGGGCAACAACCGGATTATTCTCGCAACAGATGGCGATTTCAATATCGGACAGTCGAGCGATGCCGAAATGGAGCGACTGATAGAGCAAAAGCGCGAAAAGGGAATCTTTATAACTGTGCTGGGTTTTGGAATGGGCAATTATAAAGACAGTAAGATGGAGACCATCGCTGATAAAGGAAACGGAAATTACGCCTACATCGATAATGTGCAGGAGGCCAATAAAGTACTTGTAAGCGAATTTGGAGGTACATTGTTTACTATTGCCAAGGACGTGAAATTCCAAATAGAGTTTAATCCTGCAAGGGTAAAAGGCTACCGCCTGGTAGGCTATGAAAACCGCCTGTTGAATGACGAGGATTTCAATGATGATACCAAAGATGCAGGAGAGATGGGTGCCGGTCATACCGTGACTGCATTGTATGAGCTGATCCCTGCCGGTACCGAAGGTGATGTGGTGGATATCGATCCGCTGAAGTACCAGTCCAACAGGGGAGAACGTAACGCGAGCGGAAATAATGAGGTCCTTTCAACTGGGAACAATGACCGGGCAGATCGCACCGGGCATGTGGGTACAAACAAAAAGACTGACCGCAGGGGCAATGCCGGGGAACCATATGCAGACGAGTTGATGACCATCAAGTTGCGCTACAAGCAACCGGATGGTGACACCAGCACGAAAGTGGAGATCCCGGTAAAAGGAAATGTAATCGACCTGGACCGAACTTCAGATAATTTCAGGTTCGCTGCTGCAGTGGCTGAATACGGTATGATCCTCCGTGGTTCTGAATACCTGGAGCAGGGATCGCTCGCCGATGTGCTGGAGATGGCACGCGGTGCAAGGGGTACTGACAATGAAGGTTACCGAGGTGAATTCATTAAAATCGTCCGGACTACCGAAAGCCTGTTGGCAGCGCACAAGTAAGCAAGCCGAAGTATCAATATTTCCACGGTTTCATACCGAATAACTCAGAGAGAGGTTCCTGCAGCAGGGGCCTCTCTTTGTTGTGAAAACCAATCCGGGTGTTTCGATATTAATGCAGAACCGCGGGAATTTCTGACCTTTTTTTACTTTTTCTTCGCCTTCTTCTCCAGCTTGTTATAGTATTTGCTGGTCAGTGCAGCACCAATAATGCCCGCCTCGTTCAACAACCGGGCAGGAACAACTTTTGCCTTGGTTTCGAGATGCGCTATGAATTTGTCATCTTTTTTACTGGCGCCGCCACCGATGATGATCATGTCCGGCCAAAGCAGCTCTTCCATCCTGTGCAGGTACTCATTGAACCGGCCTGCCCAGTCTTCCCAGTTAAGATCCTCTTCCTTGCGGGCGGCATCTGAGGCATACTTTTCTGCATCGTCACCGTGGAGCAGGATATGTCCCATCTCCATATTCGGCAGAAGGTTTCCGTTGGTGAAGGCCACAGTGCCCAGTCCGGTCCCGACGGTGACAAGCAGCGCAACGCCATTGAAATTTTTTCCTGACCCGAATTTCATTTCAGCCATTCCGGCCGCATCCGCATCATTCACCACATGCACCTTGCACCCGGTCTTTTTGCTGAATAGCTTGTTCAGGTTCACATCGATCCAACTGTTGTCAAGGTTGGCAGCCGTACGGGCAAATCCCTGCTGGATCACACCCGGGAAGCCAACTCCGACAGGACCTTTCCACTCGAAATGATCAACGATCTCTTTGATCACATCTGCAACTGCCTCCGGTGTTGCGGGTTGCGGGGTTGGTATCCTGTATCGCTTGGTTTTTAACTTTCCTTTCTTTGTATGCACAATGGCTCCCTTCACGCCGGAGCCGCCAATGTCTATTCCGAGAATCTTTTTTAGTTTCATCTGGTTGGTTTAAATGTTTAATATCAGATGCATTTTCACCGCAAAGCGGTGTTGCTGATGATCAAGACGGGTATAAAAATATGATATTTTTTATGCAACGGAAGAATTGGCATGTTGTTTTTATCATTTGTTTTCAAATCCCGGTATAACCGACCGGAGCCCTTATTTGTATACCGCCCTGTATTTCATTTTTGCGTTTACCGCTTCCCTGCTGAAGGGATCGTCGTGGTATTGATAATTGATATACATCTCCACCTGGTTGCCGTAATAGGGTGAGGCCGGAACACCCGAAGTACCGGTCGGGATTACTGTTTTTGACCGGTCCCAGTCGGACAGGTCATAGACATGTCGCTGGGATGCACCATGTGTTACATTGTAGTTCTCTCCTAATGCGTATCCGTATGGAGCGACCGTATGGAAACTACCTCCCACAGCAAAGGGTCCCAGGTTGGGGTCAAATAGTTTCTGTACGATATCGTTATTCCCCATAGGATGCTCGATAGTGAGGGTATGAATGTCCCCGTATCTCCACTGGCTTACATCTTCCCCGGCCCGGGAAACGAGCGTATCAACGGCAGCGGCGAAGGCTCTTTCGATGTTGTCGCTGAAGGTCTCGACCCGGCCGGCAGTGCCTATATCATCGCACCATGCAGATTCCAGGGTAACAGCAAGTTCGTAAATATGATAACGTGCAATGATGTTGTTGTCCATGATCTGCGGGAACACCTCGCCGAGTTCGTCTTCATAGATGGTCCTGATCAGCTCGGTAAATACCTGTTCGTAAATCAATGGCGCTGCAAGTGCCGGATCCATGTGATATTCCCAGGTGCGTAACTCTTCCAGTGCAGCCTCAGCAACTCCTTCAACATTTTCTGTAAGCACATCCAGGAAAACGGGCGTCAGCCTCCTGGCAAAAGCTGAAAGCTGATCGGAATGCATCTCCCTGAAGCTGGCGACCGAATGCATCTCTTGCTCTTCAAGCATCTCCCTGATCCGGTCTATTCGGTTGGGCAATGCGAACCACGTCCCGATATAGTAGGGATATGCATCGGAGAC
>CAYOSB010000054.1:0-17406 GCA_964406495.1 uncultured Bacteroidaceae bacterium
GACCGCGTTTGGTTCCAAAATGATCAATGACCGGTTTATTTCTGAAGGGGTGCGTATCGACGGGATCATTGCACTTGGAGGCGTGGCGAAGAAATCAGAATTCGTAATGCAAATCGTGGCTGATGTACTGAACATGCCGATCAAGGTGGCTCGTTCAGAACAGACCTGCGCCCTGGGCTCCGCAATGGCTGCATCTGTTGTTGCCGGCGTGCATGAAGATATTCCGGCAGCACAGAAAGCGATGGGCCGGGGATTTGAGAAAACATACCAACCGGATCCCAGGCGGGCAGTTATTTATGAAAAGCTATATGAACAGTACAAGCAATTTGGTGCGTTTATCGAGGAAATCACGGATTGATACCTCCGACGCGGGTTGAGCCTCAAACCCCATTCAGAGAGTTCCCTGCATTTTTTCATCCGCTCTTCGCAGGACATGCTTCCCGTCCATATTGCATTGCTCACGAAACTGACTATATTTTGTTCTTTAAGGTGAATTAGCTATCATTGTTTTCAAGCACCAAAAAACAAACGCTATGAAACGAACCGCCCTTATTATTCCACTGTTCTTTTTCTCGCTGCTTTTATTGAATGCACAGTCAATATCAGGTGAATTAAAAAAATGGCACAAGATCACGATTGATTTTACCGGTCCGGAGGTATCCGAGGAAGATGCGAACAATCCATTCCTGAATTACCGGTTGAATGTCACCTTTACGCACGATGCCACCGGGAAAAAATTTGTGGTACCCGGATATTTTGCTGCAGATGGGGACGCCGCGAACACTTCGGCTGCATCCGGAAATGTTTGGCGGGTCCATTTTGCTCCGGAGGAAACCGGGAAATGGACCTACCAGGTGGATTTTCGTAAAGGTCGATTTGTTGCTGTAATTGAGAGAAGAGATGCCGGAAAAAGCGGGGAATTTATGGATGGGCTTACAGGCTCCTTCGTGATATCCCCGACAGATAAAACGGGTGACGACTTCAGGGTCAGGGGAAGGCTCCAGTATGTGGGCAGACACTACCTTAGATTTGCAGAGACAGGCGAATACTTTATAAAGAACGGTGTGGATGCCCCGGAAAACCTGCTGGCCTATCACGATTTTGACGGAACGTTTAAGGATGATGGGCACAAAGATCAGTTTGTAAAGACATGGGAACCACATGTAGCAGACTGGGAACCTGGTGACCCGGTCTGGCAAGATGGAAAAGGAAAAGGATTGATCGGGGCCGTGAACTACCTTGCTTCAGAAGGTCTCAATGCCATGTCTTTCCTGACCATGAACATCATGGGTGATGACAGGAATGTATTTCCATACATTGATTATGATACATACGACCGGATAGATGTTTCGAAGCTGGCCCAATGGGAGGTGGTCTTCGAGCATGCCCAGCAAAAAGGGGTATTTCTGCATTTTAAAACACAGGAAGCTGAAAACCAGGGATTGCTGGATAATGGGGGTGTAGGTGTGCACCGGAAATTATACTACCGGGAATTAATGGCACGATTCGGACACCACCTGGCAATGAACTGGAACCTGGGCGAAGAAAACGGTGACCGGATGAAGAACATTCCGACAGCCCCGCAGGCAACTTCAGAGCGCCGGTCCATGGCACAATACTTTTATGACCATGACCCCTATCATCATCATATCGTGATCCACAATGGCAGTCCTTTTGGTGATCTGCTTGGGCCTGATGTGGCGATCACCGGACCTTCCATTCAGACCAACCATCCGGATTTCAGAAATGTCCATGGCGCAGTGCTGAAGTGGAGAAAGCTTTCCGCGGAAGCCGGTAAGCCCTGGGCTTGTGCTGTGGATGAACCGGGAGATGCACAGCATGCGCTGGTTCCTGACAAGGATGATCCGGAACATGACGACGCGCGTAAGAATGCCATGTGGGGAACCTATATGGCAGGAGGCTGGGGGATCGAATGGTATTTCGGTTACAAACACGATCACTCAGACCTTACCTGCGAGGACTTCAGGTCGCGCGACCTGTTCTGGGACCAATGCCGTGCCGCATTGAAGATCATGACTGAAAATGAGATCCCCTATTGGCAGATGGAACCGATGGATTCGCTCATTGACCGGGGCTATTGCCTGGGGAACCAGGGAAATATATACATGTATTACCTGAAAAAGGGTGCAGGTACTGCTGTACGTTTACCTGCTGGTACATATACACTGGAATGGTACGATCCTATTACAGGCAATGGGCCCATTGAAGGGGGACAGAAAACAATTGAAAAGCAAAAGAAAGCTGTTATTGCAGATCCACCATTTGCACCCGGGCAGGATTGGATCATGGTAGCAAGAAAGCAAGGAATGGCAGACTTGACGGGGGAACGAGGTTCCTCACTATACTGAACAATACGGATCACAGATTACGATATTCAATATCAGGGCAGGGATCAAATTGCGTATCATCATCTGCCCATTCACCTGGTTCCTTAAATTTCAATGTACTTGCCCGGGTTTTCTTTGAGGAGCATCCTGTAGTCATTTACTTTCAGCCAGTACAATATCCAACAGACCAACCCCCCGAGGGTGGCCAGGATATTGATGTAGGGGATGATCACTGCACTTATCAGAATGCAGTAAGCAATCCCTATGTTATAAGCGGGTCTGCGTTCTTCGGTATAAACGTTCCGTTTAGAAAGCTCAAGTGCCAGGGAATCGGACAGCCGGGAAACAATGAAAAACTGCCAGATGATCCCGAACAGGGGAATGATACTGAGCCAAACCTGTTCAGGGGGCATCTTGCGGTTCTCCGGGCTGATCTCTTTCAGGGTCCGCTGCAGTGTCAGCAGGTAAAATACCAGGGGAAAGACCGACAGGATAATAAATGCCAGTACGATGAAAAATGCCGGTCGCCCGGTAACCGCAAGGAAGAATGGTTCAAGCATATCTGTTCGTATCAGGTATTGATGGTGTAAATATAACGACAAAGTTTGAATGGTGCTAAGCACAGGGAAATCAGTTTGCTGGCTTGACAAGGATCGCTTATTCAATCAGGGAGGAATCTTTTGCTCATTCAGTGAGGATCTTTTATCCAATCAGGAAGAAATCTCTTGTTCATTCAAGAAGCGATCTTTTGTTCATTTAAGAAGGGATCTTTTGTTCGCTCATGAACGGAAGCAGATGGTGCAACTCATTCATGTAGAAAAAATATCTGCATGATCATATTGTATATTGTATACAAAATTTTAACTTTGGCTTGATACGAAACCATTTCAGGTAAAAAAACAGAGAAATGCATCTTGAACCTATCCAACAAACCGATCTCTCCTACCAGGTATACCAGCGAATCAAGGCCATGATACTGGATGCTTCGCTGCTTCCGGGGGAAAAAATTCCGCAGGAAAAGATTGCTGCCCAGCTGGGTGTGAGCCGGATGCCTCTTCACAAAGCCTTTGTTTTACTGGAAGAGGAGTTCCTTGTAGAGAGTATTCCGAGAAGAGGGATCTTTGTTACAAAGCCTGATATACAGGCGATCATCGATGCATTCGAGTGCAGGGAAGGCCTGGAGGGAATCGCGGCAAGACGGGCAGCTGAGCACCTTACGGACGCGGAAATCGATGAGATGGAAGCACTGTTCGACAGCGCCATCAATGGAAATCAAATTACCCATTCCGAATACCAGCGTGCAGATCATGCCTTTCACGAGGCGATTATACAATCCAGCGGAAACCAGGTAATGAGAAGACTGAACAACATCGGAAGCGTGCTGATCAGGACCTACCCAAAAGGCATCATCCTTCCCCTGGAAGAGTCGATGGCTGACCACAGGAATATCATCAAGGCCTTCAGAGACAGGGATGCTGAGAAGGCAGAAGCATTGGTCCGGGAGCATTCCCGCAAAGCAATCCGAATACTGGAAAAAGAACTCGGGGAAAAGCATGATAATAGGTGATGTTGTTCCCCGGATTGGCGAGTTGAATATGGTCAGCCGAACCGCCACCCAATAATTAAAATGTAACAGAGACTGAATACCAAATCCAAAACAGAAAGTAAAAAAATGACTAACAACTACAGGATTGCAGCAGTTCCGGGTGATGGAATCGGACATGAGATCGTACCTGCAGGCATCAGGGTCCTCCAGGCTGCCGCCGGGAACGCAAACTTTTCCGTTACCTTTGACCACTTCGACTACGGCGCCGGGTATTATAAAGAACATGGCGTGTTTATGCCAGTGGATGGTCTTGAAAAGCTTCAATCATACGATGCCATCCTGTTCGGGGCAGTCGGACTTCCCGATGTGGATGATACCCTGCCGGCAAAGGATTATACCTTCAGGGTGCGTACCCATTTCGAGCAATATGTGAACTACCGTCCGGTCAGGAACTGGAAAGGCGTGCAAAGGCCACTGCGCAGCGACCAGCCGTTCGACTTCGTGGTGGTCAGGGAGAATACAGAGGGAGAGTTCGTGCAAGTGGGCAGCCAGGTAAAACCCGATTCACCTGGCGGAATGGGGATCGATACCAGTATTTTTACACGAAAAGGAATTGAAAGGATCGCTCATTATGCCTTCCGGCTGGCCCGGAAACGCCGAAACCACGTTACCACGGTCACGAAGTCCAATACCCTCATCAACAGTCTGACATACTGGGACCGGGTCATCGGCGAAGTGGCGGAGCAATACCCGGATGTGGATCACCGCTATATGTATATCGATGCCACCTCAGCAAATTTCGTGCTGAAACCCTGGATCTTCGATGTAGTGCTGACCTCGAACCTTTTTGGCGATATCCTCAGTGACCTGGGCGGGGCGCTTATGGGCAGCCTGGGGCTGGGGGGAAGTGGAAATATCAATCCTGAGAAGGAATTCCCATCCATGTTTGAGCCCATTCACGGATCAGCCCCCGATATTGCAGGTGAGGGAATATCCAACCCGGTAGGGATGTTCTGGTCGGTTGCCCTGATGCTGGAGCACCTGGGTGAGACCGAAGCAGCTAAGGCGATTATGGAAGCGACGGACCATACACTAGCAGCAGGATTCCTGCCGGTGGATATTGGCGGATCAACCGGGACGGATGCACTTGCTGACCAGGTGATCCAAAACCTCTGACCAATGGAAAAGGGACGCATCACCGATATATCCATGACATTGCAGGAACCCATGCGGGGATTCCGGAAATCTGAGGCCAGGAAGTTGGCAACAGACGGCTGGAATGCTTCCACCCTGGAGATCTATTCCCACGCGGGCACGCATATGGATGCACCCATGCATTTTGAAGCCGGTGAGGAGACCATTGATACCATTCCCGTTGACAGGATGATCTGCATGTGCCATGTGGTCAGGATCCAACACTGTACGCCACGCATGCTGATTACGCAGGAACATCTGGGCTCAGCCGCTGAGGCAGTGCAACCAGGCGAAGGACTGATCTTCCACACGGGATGGAGCAAATACGCAAATGAACCTTCCGTATACCGCGATCAATTGCCACGGATCAGCCTGGAACTTGCCAGGTGGCTGTCAGCAAGAAAGGTCAATATGGTTGGGGTGGAACCTCCATCCGTAGCAGATGTAAACAACCTGGAGGAGTTGCAATCGGTGCACCACATCCTGATGGAAGGGAACGTCCTCATCCTGGAAGGATTGTGCAACCTGGAGCAGGTTCAAAACAACTATGTGCAATTGGTTGCACTTCCGCTTAAAATCGGCGGAGGGGATGGAGCACCCGTACGGGCGATCATTATTGAGTCGTGAAAATGATGATCTTTTATGGTTGCAAAGATTTGCCAGGGTAAAATATTTATTAAACAGATGTACAACCCTCATCACTGAGCAGAGATAATTGGCTTCACAGAGCTAAAGGTTCAGCGACGTAATGATAAAAGAATATGTTATTAAAAACCAATTCTATGATTTACAAACAGCATCACATTACCGTCTTCCGGAATTTTACAGGAATCCTGCTTTTTCTTTTTCTCGTTTCATGCAATAATGAACCAGGAGTGAAGGTATCCGGAGATCTGATGACCTGGCATAAGGTCACCCTTGAAGTCCCGGGTCCGTTCCTTTCGGAGCAAAGTGATCCGAATCCATTCCTGCATTACAGGCTGGAAGCAACATTTACCAATGGCAACACCACCTACCATGTGCCCGGCTACTTTGCTGCGGATGGAACTGCAGCTGAAACAAGCGCGTTGAAAGGACAGGCCTGGAAGGTGCATTTTTCACCGGATCAGCCTGGTACCTGGGAATATCAAATCTCTTTCCGCAGCGGAAAGGATATTGCCCTGTCTGAGGATCCTGACACAGGTGAACCCCTGGCGGCGGATGGTCTTTCAGGTGCGTTCACAATTCTTCCAACGAATAAAACGGGAGATGATTTCAGGAGCAAGGGAAGGCTGGAACATTCGAACGGGCATTACCTCGTTCATGCCGGCACGGGTGAAGTGTTTTTGAAAGGCGGTGCCGACAGTCCGGAAAATTTCCTGGGATACCAGGATTTTGATGGGACCTACTATGGGGGTACAAACAAGCAGCGCCAGGGCGAAGATGCTCCGAACGCTGGTTTGCATGCCTATGCCCCGCACCTTGATGACTGGCAGGAAGGGGATCCGGTATGGCAGGACGATAAGGGGAAAGGGATCATTGGTGCCCTGAATTACCTGGCCTCCAAGGGGATGAACTCCGTATATTTTCTCACATTCAATATACTGGGGGATGGCGAAGATGTCTGGCCTTATACGGACAGGAATGAAAGATACAGGTTTGACTGTTCGAAACTGGACCAGTGGGGAATTGTCTTTTCACACATGGAACAACTGGGGATCATGATGCATGTGGTCCTTCAGGAGACAGAGAACGAACACGTTTTAGACGGCGGATATCTTGACGTTCAGCGGAAATTGTATTTGCGTGAATTGGTTGCCCGCTTTGCCCACCACAATGCCATTACATGGAACCTGGGAGAGGAGCACGGACCTGTAGGTTGGATGGAATATGCGCAATCTATAAAGGACACAAAACGTATGGCAGATTACCTGCGGGAAATCGATCCTTATAACCATTTTATCGTGATGCATACCCATCCGAGCCCCCGGAACCGGGCAGAATATCTGCCGGAGTACCTGGAATTTTCATCCCTCAACGGGCCTTCCATCCAGGCAGGTAATCCATACACGGCACACCAGTCAACGCTGAAATGGTTGCAGGCCTCCGAAGCTGCAGGGCATCCATGGGTCGTGTGCATCGACGAGATCGGACCCCATTGGAAGGGCGCATTGCCGGATGCTGTTGATCCTGCACATGATACCATCCGGAAAGAGGTATTATGGGGCAACCTGATGGCAGGTGGCGGTGGTGTGGAATGGTATTTCGGTTATAAATTCCCGCATGGCGATCTGAGTTGCGAGGACTGGAGATCACGTGATGCGTTATGGGACCAGACCAGGATTGCGCTTGAATTTTTCAGGGAACACCTTCCCGTTATGGAAATGAAAAGCATGGACGAGTTGGTTTCCGGAGCGGGGTATTGTTTTGCACAACCCAACGAAAAGTACGCTGTATATTATACCGGTGAAGGATTTTACCCGCTGGATCTGCGCCTGGCAGCAGGGACATATGAAATCTGGTGGTATGATCCATTAGCGGGAGGGCCATTACAACATGGATCCAAAGAGACTGCTATGGGAGGCAATATCGTGGATCCCGGATCCCCGCCTGATCTGACTCCCGGAAAGGATTGGGCCTGCCTGTTCACAAGAAAAATGGAATAATGTAAAAAAAATTGTTGATGCAGAGTTCATTTGAACAGCTCATTAAGGAACTTCCCCCGGAGTATGACCGGGAGATCAATATGCATGGTGCCTGCCTGGACCATACCTTCGTCGTGCTGGATGATGACCCTACGGGTTGCCAGACGGTTCATGATGTACCGGTAAGCTTCCGTTGGGACCAGGGAACACTTATACATTATTTGTCCGGGAAGAGCCGCATGTTGTTCATCCTTGTCAATACACGCAGCTTACCGGAGAAAGAAGCGGTGACTGTTATCTCAGAGGTCATGCACAATCTGCGTGCTGCCTCAGTGGCTACCGGAAGGGCGTTTGTTGTGATCAGCCGAAGTGACAGTACCCTCAGGGGACATTACCCAGCTGAGGTGGATGCGATTGAACAGCAGTTTGGGGGTGAAAAATATATGCATTGCCTGGTCCCTGCATTTTTTCCCGGGGGAAGGTATACCCTCAATGATATTCATTATGTCAGGGAAGGTGACCGGATGATTCCCGCAGCAGAGACCCCATTTGCAGCAGATAAGGTTTTTGGATATCACAACTCCCATCTGGCACGGTATGTTGAAGAAAAGACCGGTGGGCGTGTCAGTGCCAGGCAGGTGCTTTCATTTTCCGTTCCTGAAATGCGTGAAAAGGGCCCTGCCTTTGTAAAGGAGAAGTTAATGAAATCGAACGCTCCTGTCTGTGTTGTGAATGCCATGGCGCAGTCAGACCTGGATGTCTTTGCCGCAGGAGCCTGGGAAGCTGTCATGGAAGGTAAGCGGATGATCTTCAGGACCGGCGCATCTTTTTTAAATTCAATGGGATGCATTCCTGTAAAAGAGCCATTGGATCACAAGCAATTGAGAAGTTCAACTGGAAAAGGAGGCTTGATCATTGTAGGATCACATGTCCCGAAAACCAGCGCGCAGATGGCCCCGTTACTTGCGTCGCCTGCAATTGTTTCCATCGAATTACCGGTACAACAAGTACTGACCAGCGCCCGGGAGAAGATCATTCATGACCTGGTTGGACGCATTGAACAGCTGATCGATGATGGAAAACATGTGATGGTATATACCTCCCGTGAGCCCCTGCATGCAGCTACGTTTTCCAAAGATTCAGAAGCCTGGCAAAAAAGGAAGTCAGGATCTTCAATGTCAACCGATGCACTGACCTATCAGGACAGATCTTCGGGAGGGACGGATGAGCCGGTTTATCAGGATAATGCTTCAAGGTTAACGGATGAACGCACTGACCGGGAGGGAGCACTGAGACTGACAGACCTGCAGATTGGTCAGCAGGTATCGGGGGCGATTGTGGAGCTGGTTTCCGCGATCAAGACAACCCCCTCGTTTATCATTGCAAAAGGCGGAATCACCTCCCACGACATTGCCAGCAAAGGACTTGGAATTGATCGGTCCACTGTCATCGGCCAGGCGATGCCAGGAGTACCGGTGTTGTTGCCCGACGACCGGCCGGATCTGAAGTACATCATCTTTCCGGGCAATGTGGGAGGTGAAGATGCACTGATGACGTTGTTCATGAAATTAACGAAATCATAAATCAGTTCTGCCTCCACACAATCTCATTTTTGACTTATAGATGAACAAATGAATTATCAGATTTAACACAAAAGATTTAAAATGAAACTACCCTACGTACCTCGCCGCTTCCTGTTTGTATTCGGAACATTTTTCATCTCCCTGTTCATGTATATCGACCGTGCCTGTATTTCGGCAGCCAAGGAGCCGATCACCGGTGACCTGGGCCTGACAGACAACCAGATGGGCTGGGTGTTGTCGGCATTTGCGCTGGGATATGCATTGTTCCAGGTACCCGGCGGACTGATGTCTGATCGTTTCGGCCCCAGGAAGGTACTCGCCGGGATCATTTCAGCATGGTCACTTTTCACTGCGTTAACTGGACTGGTAAAGAGCTACACCGGAATGCTGCTTGTACGTTTTCTTTTCGGAGCCGGAGAGGCAGGAGCATTCCCGGGGATCTCCCGGGCAGTATACTCCTGGATCCCTATGAAAGAGCGCGGGATCGTACAGGGAATCAATTTCTCCGGATCGAGGGTTGGGGCCGCACTGGCGATGCCACTGGTGGCGGGCATGATCACGTCGCTGGGCTGGCGTGCCAGTTTTATAGTACTCGGGATCGCAGGAATCGTTTTTGCCATACTTTGGTACATTTTGTTCAGGAACAAACCCGAGGATCTGAAGGGTTTGTCGGAAAAGGAACGGGCATATATTATGACTTCACGACAGCAGCCTGAAGCCATCAAACCTCCGCCACTCACTGCAGGAAAGCTATTCGGATCGGGGAATATGTGGCTGGCGATGCTGCAGTATTTTGGCAGCAATTTTACCTTTTTCTTTGCCCTGACCTGGTTGTTGCCACACCTGAAGGAGACCTATGAACTGGATTTGATGCAGGCAGGACTCTATGCAGCGGCCCCGTTTATTGCAGGAGCCATCGGGAACTGGGTATCCGGAAGCATTGTGGATGCCATCTACAGGACCGGTAAATGGAAACTGAGCAGGAAAGTTCCTGCCATCATCGGTTTTGGCTTGATGATCATCGGGTTGTTGGGAAGTCTCTCCATGGATACAGCATTCAGTGCAGTGGCCATGCTTTCCCTGGCGATTTTCGGGGCTGATATGACCCTGAGCCCGTCCTGGTCGTTCTGTATCGATATTGGTAAGGAGAATGCAGGATCGGTGTCCGGAACCATGAACATGGCCGGGAACATCGGTTCCTTTATCACGGCCCTGGCCTTCCCCTACCTGATGTCCTGGACCGGGGATGTGTCCACGTTCTTTTACGTGGCAGCAGGATTGGGACTTATCTCTGTTTTTGCATGGATCAGGATGGATCCGCAGAAATCCTTAACCTAACAGGCAATGTTGATGGAAAACATCCCTGGCAAATAAAACAGTCTGCAGGATTGCCACAGCGGACCACAGAAAATCATCTGAAAAGGCAACATAAGAATTATTACCCTATGAGAAAATACAAGATCGTTGGAATAGGAGCCGGATATTTTGCAGGTTTTCAATACAGGGCCTGGAACCGCATACCTGAGGTGGAAGTGACCGCTATGTGTAACCGGACCAAGGAGAAGGCTGTGGATATCATGGAAGAATGCGGAATTTCAAACCATTATACCGATTGGAGAGAAATGCTGGAGAAGGAACAACCAGACATCGTGGATATTATCACTCCACCTGAGACACACCTGGAGATGTGCCGGGAGGCGGCAGACCGGGGGATCCATATCGTCTGCCAGAAACCGCTGGCGCCAACAATGGATGAAGCACGGCAGATCGTGGACCATGTTAACGGGAAGGAAACCAGGTTCATGGTGCATGAGAACTGGCGTTTTCAGCCCTGGTACCGTGAGATCAAAAAACTCCTGGACCAGGGCGTGATCGGAAGTCCGCACAGCATCTATTTTCAATCCCGGATGGGTGATGGATGGGGAGAAGATGCCTATATACCACGACAACCTTATTTCAGGGAATATCCGCGTTTCCTGGTCTATGAAAACGGCATCCATTTCATCGACACCTTCAGGTATTTGTTTGGCGAGGTGGATACGGTATATGCTGATCTGCGCCAGGTCAATCCGGTGATTAAGGGTGAAGATGCAGGGATTATTTTTTTCCGTATGAAAAATGGAGTCAGGGCCACCTGGGATGCCAACAGGTACAATGAACCCAATTATGAAAATCCAAGGCTGACCTTCGGAACGAGCCTGATCGAAGGAACCGGCGGAAGTATCCGGCTGTACCCTGATGCATCCATTACTTTAAAGAAACTCGGAGCGGAGGAAATGCTCCATCCGTATGATCCCCCATTGAAGGAATTCGCCGGGGATTGCGTATATGCCACACAACGTCATTTTATGGATGGACTTCTTTCCGGGAAACCCTTTGAGCCCAACGGAGCCGACTACCTGAAGAGCCTGGCCGTGCAGGAGGCTGTATACAACAGCGCTGAAAATGAATTGCCGGTAAAAGTCGGAGACTGATCCGTACCTTCAGGGACCCCGGTTATAGTTTTCTGTTGAATTTTAAGAATGAGCATTGCCAGGACACGAAGGTGGGACATGTGGCTGTAAGGGTTGCACCAGTTACTTTTCGGGCTCCCGGGTGAACCTGATCTCTCTGTTTGAAAAGTGTTGAGTATGTGAACAATCTTTACTATTTTCGGTCTTTCATTTTTAACCTGATACTGGATGGCGAAAAAGCGGACCTTTGTTACACGGCTACTGAATGCGACGGAAAAAGTTGGAAATGCGCTGCCACACCCGGCAACGCTTTTTCTTTTATTTGCACTTTCGGTGCTGGTCTTTTCACTGATTGCCCACCTGGTTGACTGGTCGGGTGTGCACCCCGGGACAGGGGAGGAGGTGCATGTAGTGAACCTGCTGTCGAAGGAGGGATTTCACAGGATCCAGCTGGAGCTGGTGACCAATTTTACTGATTTTGCCCCGCTGGGGATCGTGCTGGTGGCCATGCTGGGGATCGGTATCGCTGAAGGGAGCGGCCTCATTGGTGCGCTCATCAGGCTTTTAGTATTGTCAGCACCCAGACGAATCCTGACGTTTGTGATTGTTTTTTCCGGAATTGTCTCAAATTTTGCCTCTGATATTGGCTATGTCCTGCTGATCCCCCTGGCGGGAATTATCTTCAAGGCGGTCGGAAGGCACCCCATTACCGGGATGGCAGCAGCCTTTGCCGGTGTTTCGGGGGGGTTCTCTGCCAACCTGTTGCTCGGGACCGTGGATCCTTTGCTGGCAGGACTCAGTACCGAGGCAGCGCAGATCGTGGATCCGGCCTATGATGTGAATCCGACTGCGAACTATTATTTCATGGTGGTATCTACTTTTGTCATTGCGGCAGTCGGCACATTTGTAACAGAACGGATCGTGGCACCCAGACTTGGAGATTACACCGGGGACGGAGGTGCCGATGATGATTTCGGACCCCTTTCGCGTATTGAGAGAAAAGGGCTCAAATGGTCAGGAGGGGTCGTCCTGGTCATTACTGCCATTGTCCTGGTGGGCGTGCTGCCTGAAAATGGATTCCTGCGGGGTCAGGATGGCTCGATCCTGAATTCTCCCCTGATCAAAGGGGTGGTCACCTGGCTCGTTATTTTTTCAGCAGGGGCCGGGATTACATACGGAATTGTCACTAAGAAATACAGGAACGATGCGGACATCATGGATGCCATGGCCGAAAGCCTGAAAACCCTGGGCACCTATATGGTACTGGTGTTTTTTGCGGCACAATTCGTTGCTTACTTCAAATGGAGTAACCTGGGATTGATCCTGGCAATTAAGGGAGCCGGGGTGCTGGCAGCAATGAACACCGGGCTGATCCCCCTGGTGATCGTCTTCATTATTTTTGCGGCCACGCTGAATATGTTCATGGGAAGCGCATCGGCCAAGTGGGCCCTGCTGGCACCGATCTTTATCCCGATCTTCATGTTCCTCGGCTATTCCCCGGAGCTGGCCCAGGTGGTGTTCAGAATTGGCGACAGTGTGACCAATATCATTTCTCCTATGATGAGTTTCTTTGCACTGATCATTGCATTTATTCAGAAATATGACAAACAGGCCGGAATTGGTACAGTGATTGCTACTATGCTACCCTATTCCATTGTCTTCATGATCGCCTGGACGATCCTCATCGTGATCTGGGTGTGGATCGGATTGCCCCTGGGACCCGATGCGGGATTGTATTATCATGGCGGATAGCCGGAGCAATGTTGTTGCATGGTAAGGCATGGCGACAAGGCAATGAAAAACCAGTGAATTTCGGTGCAACTTATTCAGCGTAGACGTCAACTTCGCTTACAATTTGACATACAGTTGCGTTTCAGCCTTCTATTCTTACACTTCTGCCAAAAGGGGAGATGGCAAATCCGGCCATCTTGAAATGTTGTGCCCCCCAGGGCAGGCCGATGATCGTAAGGCTAAGCAGGACACCGAAGACAAAATGGGTGATGGCAAGCCAGAATCCCGCGACGAGCAGCCAGATAAGGTTGAGCAGCAAGGCGAGGCAGCCCGGGAGTTCATCGTTGATCTCAAAGGTACTTCCGAAGGGCCACAGGCAAAGGAGACCGATCTTGATCAGCTGGAATCCGAAGGGGATGCCAATGATGGTGAGCATCATCACGAGTCCACCCCATATGTAGCCGATCGCGGTGGCAAAACCACCGAAGACCAGCCAGATGATATTGCCGAGGAGGTTCATGTCAGAAATATTGGAATTGAATCGGAGAAAGGTCTATAAGCAACATAGTCAGTGTTTTATTGCGAAGGTAAAAATTAAAAACATCCTGATCAATGGATTTGGAACAAAAAAGGCATCCGGACCGCTTTATACAGTCCGGATGCCCGCTTCATAGATTAAGGACAACTTCATTCGGGGCTGGTCTCGAGTTTGGGTTGACGAGGTTGTACGCGTCAGCTATGACGATCCCGGTGCCGTTTGAATGGAAGTTTTATCGTCCCTTCGTTCAGGTTTAGTATGTCGTTAAATGGCGCTGCCGCCTTTTTCTCCCGTCCTGATACGGATGCATTCTTCTAGCGGAAGCACGAAGATTTTGCCATCCCCGATCTCTCCTTCGGTACCCTCTTTGGTTCTCGCTGCATTGATGATCGTATCGACTGTCACGTCGACAAATTCATCGTTCAGTGCAATCTCGATCTTGATCTTGGGGATCAGGTTCGGGATGATCTTCTGGCCACGGTAGTATTCTTCCTGCTGCTGCTGGCCATGACCGGATACTTTTGATACGGTGATCCTGGATATCTCTGCTGCAATGAGTGCTTCACGAACTTCATCCAGCTGTGCTTCACGGATCACTGCGATAATAAGTTTCATAATTTGTTATTTTCTGTTTCAATATTATTTAAATGATCTCACTATTAGTTAGGATTCATCAATCCATAACCGCGTTCACCATGGTATGACTGGTCGAGTCCTGCCATTTCCTCTTTTGCTGAGGAGCGGATCTTAAAGAGCTTGTCTACAATGAAAATAAGGACCAGCGTAAGCACCCCTGCATAAGCAATGGCAATTCCTACTGCTGCAGCCTGAACGCCAAACTGCTGTAATACGGTCCAGCTTCCACCAGCTGCTTCAGCAGCATCTGCCATCCATGAGGGACGGATAAAGAAAGTGAGGAAAAGGGCGCCTACAATTCCTCCTACACCGTGGACACCAAATGCATCCAGTGAGTCATCATAGCCCAGTTTGTTTTTATACATGATGGCAATGTAGCAGATAAAACTTGCGATAACACCCAGTACAAGCGCGCCACCTGGCTGAACAACTCCAGCAGCAGGAGTGACAGCTACCAGCCCGGCCAGGATTCCGGAAGCAAATCCAAGTGCAGTGGCTTTTCCACGATGCAGTCCTTCAATGATCATCCAGGCCAGTGCTCCCGATGCGGCCGCTGCCTGTGTGGCAGTGAGCGCCTGTGCAGTGGAGAGCCCGGAAGATATACTGCTTCCAGCATTAAATCCAAACCACCCTACCCAAAGCAGTCCTGCCCCCAGCATGGTGATCACCAGGTTATTCGGACGAACAGCCGTGTATGGGAATCCCCTGCGTGCACCAATATATATGGCTGCTACCAAACCACTGATCCCGGCAGAGATGTGAACGACAGTTCCGCCTGCAAAATCTATGGCTCCGGCTGCTCCCATGTTGTACAGGAAGCCATCTTCTGCCCAGACCCAGTGACAGAGCGGATTATAGACAAGGATGCCCCAGAGTGCGATGAAAACAACATAGGCTTTGAAAGAGACCCTTTCAGCAAATGCACCTGCGATCAGGGCAGGGGTGATGATGGCAAATTTCCCCTGGAACATGGAAAATACATATTCCGGTACACCACCATCCATGATCGACTCATCGATGCCTCTCAGGAAGACAAATTCAGGATTCCAGCCAAACCAGCCCCCGAGTACATTGGGACCAAAGGCCATACTGTAACTAACAGCAACCCAGAGGACGCTCATAATGCCCATGGCTGCAAAACTGTGCATGATGGTACCAAGGACATTCTTAGATCGCACCAGTCCGCCATAGAACATGGCAAGCCCGGGGATCATTAACAGCACGAGTGCAGTGGAGGTCAGCATCCAGGCCGTCGCACCACTGTCAATTCCGTTTCCATCCGATGCATCGGCAATGGTAAATACCGATAGCAGGATGATCAGCATAAAAAATACTCTTTTGGTGTAGGACTTCATTTTTTAATTGGTATAGGTTAGAAAAAAAGTTATTTCTGGGGAGTAAAGGTAAAACAAAAATGGGGGTAAAAACCAAAAAAAAGAAAAAAATTTTACATTACCCCCAATTATACGAGGTATACAAATATAAAAACAGCATATATTTCTAAATAAGGTAGGTGCAATTATGGGGGTATGATAAAAATAGCGACATATGCGAAACGATGTGATATGTAGGAAAGGAGATGGAATAAACGAAGTGGGATGTGATCTAATAAACGAGGCGCTACATGAGAGAGGAGATGGTATAAACGAAACGGGATATGAAATGAGAAACGCGATGTTATATGGAAGCGTTGATGGAATAAACGAAGTGGGATGTGATCTGCGGGGAGGAAGTGGTATTGAAAATCAGATGCGGGACCTCATTGTGGAATGAATCCGGAAACAGGTCCGGGTGATCGGCAGGCTCGTGTGATCCGCAGGTTGAAGCGTAAAAAAGAATTACGTAATTAAACAAGTAAATCATTACGTAATTCGATTAAATCAAATATGTGTAAATGAGTAAGGTGTATTACATTACTCGAATAGAATTATAGTTTCTTATGAATGTTTTCAGTAACGATATGGCCATCGAACAGTTGGATGATCCGGTGTGCTTTTTCAGCATCACTGGGGGAGTGTGTTACCATGATAATGGTGGTCCCATCCTCATTCAGTTCCGTGAGCAGGGCCATGACCTCGGACCCATTGGCAGAGTCGAGGTTACCGGTCGGCTCGTCGGCCAGGATCAGTTTCGGATTGGTGACCACGGCTCGTGCAATGGCAACCCGTTGTTGCTGGCCTCCAGATAATTGTTGCGGAAAATGGTTCCGCCGGTGGATGATCTTCATGCGTTCCATCACGTCTTCCACTTTTTTCTTACGTTCTGATCCTGACATCTTCAGGTAGAGCAGGGGAAGTTCAATATTTTCATACACAGAGAGTTCATCGATCAGGTTGAAGCTCTGAAAAACAAAGCCGATATTGCCTTTTCGCAGGTTGGTGCGTTGTTTTTCCCTGAGTCCGGCCACTTCGGTATCACCAAACAGGTAAGAACCACCGGAGGGATTGTCAAGCAGCCCGAGAATATTCAGGAGTGTGGACTTCCCACAACCTGACGGTCCCATTACGGCTACAAATTCACCATCGGCTACTTCAATATTTACCTTGTTCAGCGCAGTTGTTTCCACCTCGTCTGTGCGGAATACTTTTACGAGATCTACAGTTTTGATCATTTTATTTGAATTATCTGGGTTATCTGAGAGTTTCTTTTGCAATCCATATGCCAAAATAAATAACTCTCACGAAAACAAATATATACATCTTTTTGCAATAGAAAAGGATTGTTCAGATATTCAACGGTGGTGTACGGTAACG
>CAYOSB010000055.1:0-17263 GCA_964406495.1 uncultured Bacteroidaceae bacterium
GTGCTCGGGCTCCTACGCTAAAGCTACGGCGACAGCGTGCGAACCTTCATCAATACTCATTGCGCTTCGTGCAATTAATTAGCTTCGTTGAGCTCATCGCCAAGGCGAATTCGGTTTATGCCCTTTTGTGCTTGCTTCCTCTGAAAATAAAATGCTCAATGATGAAGGTTTCATATGTTCAGGATCTTTTTAATGCGATGCTTCAATTTTACTGAACTTTGAATCCGGATCAATAACGGACATTTCCAGATATTCTTTTAATAGATTCATGGTATGCAAATAGACTTTCTTTGAGAAAGCAGATTCCTGGGCATGGGGTGCCGGCTTCTCAACATTGGTGAGGTTGTAGAACCGTCCATTAACATCTCTCATTTCATCACTTGTTGTAAGAAAGTAGATGGCGTTTGCAGAGATACGCGGGTTTTTAAGAAACGGTGTTACCACGATCTTGTAGTAGAGTTTATACAGCCATCCACTCTTGCTGTCAATTTTTGATCGCACTGCGCCAGGGTGCATGGAATTTAGCATGATCCCGAATTTTTCCAGCTCCTTTTTCAGTATATACATGCAATGTAATTGCGCACTTTTGGAGGCGCCATAGCTTCTTAGCCCGGTATAGATTCGTTTATTCCAGGCAAGGTCATTCAGCCTGACATTGCAGAAACGATGTCCTTCCGAATTGATGTTCAGGACAACCGGTGCATCGCTCCTGGAAAGCAGCGGGACAAGGTTAATGGTGATCAGGAAGCTGGCAAGGTGATTTACAGTATATACGGAATCAATACCCTCCGCAGTGAGCTTTTTCCTGGTTCTGAAGACTCCAGCATTATTGATCAGGATGTCGATTTTACTGACTTCAGACCTGATGCGTTCAATGGCAGCGGTCACTTCAGAAAGCAATGACAAATCGGCGGTATATAACCTGCACGAGCCGGATGTTGTGTCTTCGATGTATGATTGAACCAATTCCCCCTTTTCCCTGTTGCGTACCAACAGAATAAGTTTGGCTCCCATTGAAGCAAAATGCATGGCCGCGGCATACCCTACACCTGAAGTTGCACCTGTGATGAGGACAACCTTATTATTGATCCTTTTCAGCGAAACCCTCTGCGGCAATCTGCTTGTCCGCATGAAATCTAGTTCATCCGGTAATTTCAAACTCATAAGTGTATTGTTTAACCGAATTTTCGTTTCATGAATCTCCTGTATGCTTTTCCAAAGCGGGGGATATTGTCAAAAATATCTCCCCACAGGTCATAATAATCCCGCTGTTCCATGATCATCCCTTCTTCGTTCAATACCAGCTTGGTGGTTCCATGCAGGTCACTGGTCGGATTCCTTTTGAATTGCATGGTCATGATCCATTCCATCAGGATCACGTTCCCATTTTGAGCAATACTCAGTATGTTCATTTCCAGCTCTTTGCATCGTTTAGTCAGCCGGTTGCACATTTCAATGAATTCATCTTTTCCCTCGATACGCTGGACTGAATCCTGGAAAACCATATCCTGGTGATAATATGGGAAAATGTGCTCCCAATCAGGCTTTCCATGCGTGTTATAGGTTTTACTCCAAAGGTCAGCTACAGATTCAATTGTCAGCATGCTATGTTATTTGGTTCTTAAACCTACTAAAAATTTCTTTTACCTCTGATTTCGGGAGTTAAAAAACATAGCCATTGCTAGTAGCAACATTCTACAGTTCAATCCACAAATTGTTGTTTCCTGGCGGTGGTATGTGGAGGAATCTGGTATTGCAGTTTGATTTCTGCCATATTTATCATAATTTGAGGCTAAAGGTCATATTTGCCGAAAGCAAGTATTCATTCAGGAATAAACTTATATGTGCCAGGTAAGGAGAATCCATTGCTTTCTCTTTTATGAATAGTAGCTTTTGATAAACAATTGAATAACATAGTGTTATTTGTGAAAAGCAAGCATCCCTTTTACATCGTTTTTATTATTGCGGTGTTGGTAAGGGCCATACTGAATTTCAGTGTGCCGCTTGTGCCCGGATTGGGTGGTGGTTATAACCTTGTTCAGATCCGCGCGATCCTGGAAGGTGGTCACCTGGCGCTGCCGGATATGCCCTTGCTTTTTTACCTCAATGCGATGATCATCAAAGTATTATTGCTTTTTTTTCCGGGTTCCGATGCAGAAAGCATGATCATTATCGTATCAAAGTTTATTGACAGCGTTGGATTTCCACTGTTGCTTTACCCTATGTACCTGATTCAGAAAAATATTTTCCGACAAACTTTATCGAATGTATTCCTGCTGGCGATCGGCGCTTTTTCGGTCCTTTCATACGCTCCCCTTGATCTAGCCTGTGATGCACAGAAGAATTCCCTGGGGTTGGTGTTGATGACATTTTTTATTTATTATTTTCTGGGTTCCCTGGAGTACCACAAGGGAAAAGATATCCTGTTTTCCTTATTGTTTTTAATTCTCACAGCACTCACACATTTTGGTGTATTTTTCATAACTCTGTGTTTTCTTGTGATCGCTCTGATCGTATACTTCCGGTGGAAGGCTGCTTTGCCCGTAATTGTTGCTTTTGCAATTGGAATGCTGCTGGTAGGTGTGTTTGATCCGGGCAGGGCTTTGTCGATGGTGACTTTCTGGCAAGAAGCATTCAGCATTTTCGTTAGTCCGAGACTGATGTATTATCCGTTCGGCGTATTAAATTTCATTTTCTCTTTCTTGCTGGCCTGGTTCATGGTCCGGGTGCTGAGAAAGAGAAGATCAGAAATGAAACATGGCGAACGAAATGTTTTGTTGCTGTTATTGTTCTTCATTATCATACTTGCATTCCCTTTTTACGGCTTTGAATATGGAAGGCGACTGGGCCTGATGCTTTTTATACCCCAATCGCTGGCTTTACTTTTTCTTTATCCTTTTTTCAGCAAACGTGCTGTGGTGGCAATCTCCTATGTAGTGTTGTGTATCGTTGTTTTATCTGTGTCATTGCGACTCATTTATCCAAAGCCGATGGCCATCACCGCGGAATCCTATGCGGACATGCAACAGTTGAAAAATGAAATCAAAGATCCCGGGAGCACGATCATCTTTGCCCGTCATGGCCTCGAATGGTGGATCGCCTGGGAGCACCGGGTGAAGATCGCTTCCCCGCATATAGAGATTAATGAAGCGCTGAAGCAAAAATATGATCAGATCTTTTTTCTTGTACAAAAGAAAGGTGAAAACCTTATCTACCCGGGGCAGTCCAGCATCTTCCAAAAGCCCATGCCCCCTGAAAACACTGAGCTGGTATATGATTCAGAATATTTTCAGATGTATACATTGAATGCAGATTGAAGATCTCATGCATAACATGCACATTGGAAGGATGAAGTACGGGGGAAGAACATATTTGATGTTGTCGATTTATTTATTTTGTTCTAAACTGATTATAAACCTTTCCGCTGGTAATTTGTCAAACTACAACGGACCTGGACATGCTATTATGTGAACAAAACAGCTTGTTATGAATAAATTAAAGAGTATCACACTGTTGTTGGCGATGCAACTGGTAATGGGGCTCGATCCGCTTCATCTGCATGCACAGCAGCCGGAAGCAGGCACCGAACTCGACAGGCGCGTAGAACAATTCCTGGAAACCCACAAGCATGACTTCCGTGACATGAATGTCCCTGAAAAGGACGGACAATTGTTGTATGACCTGGTGATCGAAGGGAATTATACCCGGGCACTTGAAATCGGGACTTCAACAGGGTATTCGGGCATATACCTGGCCTGGGCGCTAAGCAAGACAGGCGGGAAACTGATCACCATCGAGATCAATGAGCAACGCTATAAAACGGCACTGAACCATTTCGAAGCGGCGGGACTTTTACCGTACATTGATGCCCGGCTTGCCGATGCACATGAGTTGGTTAAGGAATTAGATGGCCCTTTCGATTTTGTATTCAGTGATGCAGATAAAAGCTGGTACAGGAATTATTTCCTCGACCTGGATCCGAAACTGGAACCTGGTGGTTGTTATGCAACCCACAATATTTCAGGTAGAAAAGGAGGGTGGAATTCCGATTACTATGAATACATAAAAAGTCTGGAGCATTATGACTCGCATATTGCACCGGGCACCAGTATGCTCATAAGCTACAAAATTGCTGAAAAATAGTTATTTGATTCATGTCCGGTGAAGGATTAAAACGCAGACTCGGCCTGTTCCCAGCAACCAATATAGTGGTTGCAAACATGATCGGTGCGGGCATTTTTACTACTTCCGGACTATTGATGGCCCAACTGAATAACCCGATCCTGATGCTCGGACTGTGGGTGGTGGGAGGCATCATTGCGCTGTGTGGTGCAATTGCATATGGAGAACTGGGCGCAAATATTCCCGAGGCGGGTGGCGAGTATCAATTTCTGAGCGAGCTGTATCACCCGATGCTTGGATTTCTGAGTGGATGGGTATCGTTTATCGTCGGGTTTTCAGCTCCAATTGCTGCTTCTGCTATTGGATTCAGTGAATATTTTTTACGGGCATTGCCTGCTGGCGCTGCGCTGGCCGGAGCAGAAAATGGATGGAGCCCGGAACTTATTAAAAACCTGCTTTCCATTTCGGTTATTCTTGTATTTACAGCAATCCATTACACCGGATTGAAATTCGGTGCCGGTGTGCAGAACGTATTGACCATATTAAAGGTCTTGTTGATCGTTGTGTTGCTTGGCGCTGGAATCCTGTCGAATCAGGGCGATCCCGGAAATTTCATCCCGCAGGAGGGGATGCCCGATGGATTTGATGGCTGGCGTACCATAGGTTTGTCACTGATGTGGATCATGTTTGCATACAGTGGCTGGAATGCTTCCACCTACATCGGGGCAGAAATTAAATCACCTACCCGAAACCTTCCCGGATCGCTGTTGATCGGCACGGGCATTGTGTTGCTGCTCTACCTGGGACTCAATGCCATATTTATTTACAGTACCCCTGCGGATGAGTTAAAAGGAGTCATTGCTGTGGGCGGACTTGCGATGAAGAACCTGTTCGGCGGACCTGCTGAAACGCTCTTTTCCATCTTGATTGCTTTTGCACTTTTTTCTTCGCTGAGTGCCTTCATGATCATCGGTCCGCGGGTATACTACTCCATGGCAAAAGACGGGCTGTTTTTCCGGTCGATCGCCAGGATACATCCAAAGTTCAATGTCCCTTCAAACGCCATCGTGCTTCAGTCTGCCATTGCGATCATCATGGTCATGTCAGGTACGTTTGAGCAGATCCTCACCTATATGGGATTTGCGCTTGGGATCTTTCCCATCCTGACGATACTGGGGGTGTTCAGGTTACGGAAACGCCGACCTTCAGCCATCAAATTAAAAGGGTACCCGGTTGCGCAGATCATATATATTGCTGCAGGGTTCATGATACTGGTACTGGCCTACTTTGAAAGACCGGTTGAATCATCCATTGCATTGCTTACCGTGGTGATCGGGATTCCGGCATACTATATTTTCAAGCGTCGAAATTAACGGCTTTCAGCTCCGGGGTTGAGTTATGTCAACAATAACTCTAACAAATAGATAATAATACAGTTACCTGCTCATCTGTTTTTGCATTTCAATATGGGTTATTTCTCATGGATGGATAAGAAAAGGATCTATGCAGCTTCAGGAAGACTTACCAGGGTTATTGACGTTTCAGTGGGAAAAGCCCGGCCGGATCTTTCAGGGTTGCCCCGACTTTTGTCCATCTCTTGATTTTTGTATATTGCTTAATCAAAAAAGTGAAAATTCGAAAACAAGGTGAAGTGCTTCGTTATTTTTTTGCAAATGTAGGTTTTCTGATCATCCCCTGGATCAGAAACCAGGTTGAGTGAACTCAACATAACAGTAAGCAAATTTTATTATGAAATCCATCCTTATTGCGTTAGCAGTAATTTTTTCAGCTTCAGGCACTTGCCATTCACAAAGTATTTTTCAGGAGATTTTCTCCCGAAAGGAATCGAAGAATGCCGTAGTTGGTTCAGCAGGTACTGTTTTGGTGGTCAGTGGAGCCGGTATTGCTTACGAAAGAAAGCTGGTATCATTTGAGAAGAGGGAAATAAGTTCACTATGGATAAAAGGACGTTATACCAGGTTTAGCGGCAGGTTGATCGAGGATGGAGCATCTTTTTTGGATGTTTCCGCCATTGGGCTGCTTGGATCACGAAATTCGTTCACGGAAATCAGCGCAGGAATTGGGTTGTTTCCTGCCCGGTCTGCAGTATATCCCACAGGTTCTGTTGGTTACAGGTATCATAGGAGAAGAGGAGGAATCATTTTACGAGCAGGGGTTGGTTTCCCGGAACTTTTTTATATCGGAGCAGGATATGGATTTTAAGGCCTTCTGAAGAGACTGTCTCAAAAAAAACTATAAACCCACTGCGAATTGAATATCATAACAATGGCGCTTCGTTGGTACAAATAAAAAGAGGCTGTCTCGACTTTTTGAGACAGCCTCTTCCGCAAAAACGCAAATATCCTGTCTAATTCCCTGGATGCAAGGAATAACTTCCGTCACCGTTGAAGTCAACGAGAATTATCTCAACGGTCCACATTCCTTCTACACCCACTTCCGAGACTCCTGAGTAGGTATCTTCACCTTGTGTAGTCAGGGTTTCGTCAATAACAATGTTTTCTTCGCTGTCTTTAACGATCATTTGCACAGAGCCTGCAGTCGTTGTGATATCAAAATTTGCAGAAGCTGTTGTTTGCGGATTCATCCATGCAAAGGTAAAACTGCCTGAATCACCATCTCCGGTGAAATCACCAGCCGGATCGACTCCGCCGGATGTAACATCGATATTACCTGTGTAGGTATTTTGGATAATTTCACGGTCTTCATATTCACTGCATGATGTGATCATCATGGCACCTATTGTCGCAAATAGTATGAGCAATTTTGTTTTTTTCATTTTCCTATCATTTTATTATTTGAACAATGTGTATCTACGCTGGGAAGTTAAAAAAGTTTCGAAGTTGTATTTTCATGTAGCAACCAGGTAGACAATCATACCGGATTATATTTGAGTTTAACTACATAGTTCACTTAAGATTTTACAGAATGGGATTATGGCCAGTGTGTAGGCTACAATTAGTGTTTTTCAATCTTTTTTGTCCAGATAAACGCATTCGTTTTGACAGTTACGAAATATAATCCTCCCGGTAGCATGGACATATCAACCTGATGAATGGTTCCATTAAATTCAGACCTGCGGTTCAAGGTATATGCCCAGGAATTCTTTTTTGCGTTTTCCTTTGCGAAAGTATATATCCAAGTACAAGGAATAGCGGGGCTTTGATGATGATTTGGTTCTTAGTTTGCGTTTAAGTACATGAACTTTCATGCCACTTTGTTTCCAATATAAGGGACAAAAGTGACATGCCAAAGAGGTAAGAGACTAACCTACAATATATTAGTGTGATATATAGAGCAATATTCAAATTCAATTTTCGTTAGTACAGCATGCGATGCACTCTGTCAATCCTGCTAATACTTATTGCGACGTATATTGATGCCCAAAATCAGTATTCCCCTTTTTCAGGCGGTTTTGAAATTGGAATCGGCTACAGCAGCATTATCGATTTCAACCGGGAAAACAATATAAAATACAACCGGGATATTAAGCTGGAAGAGTTGTTTTTTTTATGGCCTTTCATTCCGTATCAATTTGGATTTGTTACTGCGAAATACATTGATAGAAACAGTTATGCAGAATTTGGAATTCTATTCAGGAAATCAAGTGCAGGTTGGATTGATAGACGTCTTAATGGCTGGAGGTTGCCAGGAATTAATTTCTACTCGTTTGATTTTCCAATCAAGTATTATTTTAAGTCTGAAAAATCAAGGTTAAAAAATTTTGAACCCTACCTGGGAATTGTTCCATCCTGGCTGATTTATACAGAAGTGTTCGGTAGTTCTCCTTATGATAATATTTCGGATGAATATTTTCGTGAGGGCTTTTTATCGTTTTGTGGAGGATTGTATAAGGAGAAGAACAATATAAGACTTAAGTTACACACAAGTATCGCTGTCAACTCAGTGATAAAGCCAGCTTACCGACAGGATATACCAAAGGAGGATCGTGCTTATGGAGGTGTGATTTTTCCATTCGAGGTTCTGTTCTGCTGGGCTTATATCTTGAAGTGAGTCTTTAATCGGTATCATTATTAAGATATTTCGTACAAGTCCGTGGTGTCGCTCTGTGATTAGCTCCCCGGGATCTCAGTAGGAAATAAATAGCATATTATTTCGATAATATGTATTCAAAGCACATTAACTGGCAATGTTGTTTATCTGTTAATTCTCACATTTATGACAAATGTTATTAAAGATTCACTGATACCTGATGAATTAATTCTTAGTAAAATCTATCTTATTAGGGAAAAAAAAGTAATGCTTGACCGTGATCTGGCAGAACTGTATGGGGTTGAGACTAAAAATTTAAAAAGACAGGTCAGAAGAAATGAACTTCGTTTTCCGGAAGATTTTATGTTTGAGCTTAATGAGGAGGAATTCGAAAATTGGAGGCGCCAATTTGGCACCTCCAATGAAGATAGAATGGGTTTAAGGTATAAACCCTTTGCCTTTACTGAAGAGGGCGTTGCTCAGTTATCTACAGTTCTTAACAGTGATAGGGCAATAAAGGTCAATATTCAGATTATAAGAATGTTTACTAAGATGCGTTCTTTTGTACTTTCAAACAAGGACATTCTTAAAAAACTGGATGATATCGAGAGTCAATACCATGATCATGATAAAAAGATTGAAGCAATTTTCAATTATTTAAAGAAACTGAAGTCAGCAGATCAGGCAGAATCAGATTTCAAAAACAGGAATCGCATTGGATATAAACCCTAATATTAATTTTAAAAGGATTTCGAGGGACAAACCATGGACAAAAGAGCCCCACCCAGAATGCTGAGGTTTCTAAGTTCTTTTTCTTTATTCCTTATAAAAGGGAAACAAACAATTCTCCATCGCCCGCCGAAGCTTATAAAAAGGGTATGCTTTTATAGCAAATGAATTGTCAGCGAAGGCGGGTCATCCGTCTTCTCCACCTTCGCAAGGTTATGATTACGGAGTCCTTTCAAAGCCAGGTCCCATTTCTTATTGCTGAGACCGGTCTGGCCTTTAAGTTCGTTCAGATCTATGGGTGATTGTTTCTTAAGCAGCCCCAGGACCAGTTTTTCTTCTTCCGTGAGTTCCACCGCCTTGCGCTCAGGTTTCATCTGCGGGAAGAACAACACATCCTGGATGCTCGACTTGTTGGTCATCAACATGGCCAGCCGGTCCATACCCAATCCCATGCCTGAGGTCGGGGGCATGCCGTATTCGAGTGCCCTGACAAAATCCATGTCGATGAACATGGCCTCATCATCACCTTTCTCCGACAATTTCAATTGTTCCTTGAAACGCTCGAGTTGGTCGATGGGGTCGTTAAGCTCAGAATAGGCATTGCAAATCTCTTTGCCGTTGACCATCAGTTCGAACCGTTCGGTGAGTTCGGGATTTTCGCGGTGTTTTTTACACAGGGGCGACATCTCCACCGGGTAGTCGATAATAAAGGTAGGCTGAATGAAATGGGGTTCACACTTCTCTCCAAAGATCTCGTCGATTAGTTTGCCTTTTCCCATGGAGCTATCATATTCAATTCCAAGTCGATCACATACCTTTCCCAGCTCAGCTTCGTCCATACCCGATACATCAACCCCGGTATATTCCCTGATTGCATCAAGCATGGTGATCCGCCTGTAGGGCCGCTTGAAGTCAATCTCATGGTCTCCCACCATCACCTTCGTGTTGCCGTCATGCAGGTCCATTGCCACCTTTTCGATCATCTCTTCGGTGAAATCCATCATCCAGTTGTAATCCTTGTAGGCGACATAGATTTCCATCACGGTGAACTCCGGGTTATGCGTCCGGTCCATTCCTTCATTCCTGAAATCCTTTGAGAATTCATACACACCATCAAAGCCACCCACGATCAGGCGCTTCAGGTAAAGCTCGTTCGCGATCCGCAAATACAATGGGATATCCAGTGTGTTATGATGGGTGATGAATGGACGTGCCGCAGCACCCCCCGGAATGGGCTGCAGTATGGGTGTTTCCACTTCGAGATATCCTTTGCTGTTAAACAACTCCCGAAGGGAATTGTAAATTTGTGTTCTTTTCCTGAATACTTCGCGGACTTCCGGATTCACGACCAGGTCGACATACCGTTGCCGGTATCGAAATTCCGGATCGGTAACGGCATCATAGGTTTTTCCGTCTTTTTCTTTCACGATGGGAAGCGGCCTGATGGATTTGCTGAGTACAGTCAACTCTTTCACGTGGATGGAAATTTCACCCATCTGCGTCCTGAAGGCAAATCCCTTGATTCCAATAAAGTCGCCAATATCCAGCAGCTTTTTGAAAACAGTATTGTAGAGGGCTTTGTCCTCTCCCGGACAGACATCGTCCCGGCGGATATAAAACTGGATCCTGCCAGACTCATCCTGCAGTTCAGCGAATGAGGCACTTCCCATGATCCTTCGGCTCATGATCCTCCCGGCAAGTGTAATGCCCTCCAGGTCCGCTTCTTCCTTCTCAAATTTTTCCTTTACCTCTTTTGCTTTATGGGAAACAACAAACATAGCCGCAGGATAAGGATTGATGCCTAGCTTGCGGATCTCTTCCAGTGAATTTCTCCTGATCTGCTCCTGTTCGGAAAGTTCGGTATGAGCCATGAATTTGTTTAGTTTTTAATAAGATGCGGCAAAGATAGAGAAATCTGCAAAGAGTTCATAGTGTGCCGGAACCATATGCCCAATAAGCACGGCAGAATTTTTTTGCGGTAATGGCAGAGATCCCAATGGGTTATGTCATTAATAGTAATAACACAACAAAGGGATTGACTCAGCCGGGCGAAATATACAGCGTTCCGGGTAGCAAAGCCCACTGATTATGTTATTTTTGTACTAAATATGCACAGTGGGGAATGGAGAAAAACTGGATCATTAAATCACAGGGGCCGGAGGCCGAAGTACTCGCGCTGAGTCGTGCGCTTGGCATCAATAAAGTACTGGCTAACCTGCTCGTGCAACGTGGTATTCACACGTTTGACGAAGCAAAGGCATTTTTTCGTCCCGACCTGTCAAAATTACATGACCCCTTCCTGATGCAGGACATGGATCTTGCCGTGGAGCGCATCCTCAATGCCATCAATAGTAAGGAAGGCGTGCTGGTATATGGTGACTATGATGTGGATGGCACGACGGCTGTTGCACTCATGTATGCCTTTCTCGAGGACCACCTGGAGCAAATTGACTATTATATCCCGGACCGGTACAGTGAGGGATATGGAGTTTCGAAACAGGGAATCGATTATGCTGCTGAGAAGGGGTACCGCATGATTATTGCCCTGGATTGCGGAATCAAGGCCGTTGAAAAGGTTGCTTATGCCAGGACCAAAGGCATCGATTTTATCATATGTGATCATCATACCCCGGGAGACACACTCCCTGAAGCTGTGGCTGTACTTGACCCAAAAAGATCCGATTGCAACTATCCCTACAAGGAGTTATCGGGATGTGGAGTGGGGTTCAAGCTGATCCAGGCAATTTCCGGAAAATTGGATATTCCATTCGATGATATTACACATTTCCTCGATCTCGTAGTAGTAAGCATTGCCTCTGATATTGTACCCATTACCGGGGAAAACAGGATATTGGCCTATTTTGGCTTGCAGCAGCTTACCAAATCAGCTCGTACAGGCCTGCAGGCAATCAAGAATGTGTCCGCTTTTAACGATAAGAACATTACCATCGAAGAGATCATATTTAAAATCGGCCCGCGTTTGAATGCAGCAGGAAGAATGGAATCAGGAAGGACCGCTGTGGAACTGCTTGTCAGTGAAGATATGGAAAACGCCATGTCGATAAGCAAAAACATTAACCTGATCAATACGGAACGACGTGATGTAGATACTTCCATCACCCGCCAGGCGGTGGAGATGATACAAAAGAATAAGCTTTTGTGGGAGCAGAAATCTACGGTGCTTTATAATCCTGAATGGCATAAAGGCGTGATCGGGATTGTTGCTTCCCGGTTGATGGAGCATTATTACAGGCCCACTGTCATACTCACAAAATCCAACGGGCTGGCTACGGGATCCGCGCGGTCCGTGAACGGTTTTGACCTGTACCAGGCCATTGAGGCCTGCAGCGATTTGCTGGAAAATTTCGGCGGACATAAATATGCTGCCGGCCTTACCATGAAGGTGGGCAATATCAAGCGCTTTGCGAAACGGTTTGAAGAATATATCCAGGAGAATATCCATGCAGACCTGCTGATCCCGGTAGTGGAGATTGATACGGAATTGCAATTATATGAGATTGATGATAAATTCGTGAGGGTACTCAACCAGTTCAGACCTTTCGGACCTGAGAATCCGGCTCCTGTATTTCTGACGGAGAATGTTTCTGACAATGGGATGGGAAAGCGTGTTGGTGCGGAAGGTGACCACTTGAGGCTACAGCTCATACAAGAGGAAAACCCTTTCAAGGTGTTCACGGCTATTGCTTTTCAACAAGGAAAGATGTTTGAAAAGATTGCGCTTGGAAGCTCTTTCGACCTGTGTTACTCTGTCCAGGAAAATGAATATCGTGGTCGCCGGAGCACTCAGCTGAATGTGCGTGACCTGAAATTTGACTGACATCTTCAGGTAGCTGTGCATAGGTTGAATTTTCTTTTTAACACGTAATAGATTTTCATGAACTAATACAAAATACCATGAAAGCTTTATCACAGGTTAACTACATCCCGGTTTTGGTTATCGGTCTTTTAATGATCCTGGTTATTTCGGGATGTTCCAATTACGAGGACGTTTCCGAATGTCTTGATGGCAAGACTTACGGATTCTGGAACGGACTCTGGCATGGAATCATCGCGCCCATCGACCTGGTGGCTATGATCTGGCGAGAGGATGTAACTGTTTTTGCGCCCAATAACAATGGTTTCTGGTATGCCTTCGGGTTTGTGCTGGGATCCGGCGGATGGGGATTCCTGGGCGGAAAAGGAGCCAGCAGTGCCAGGAAAAAAAGGAGAGAAGACCGGGTCTGATTATTGGAAATCTTTTCCTGCTGCGTTTTAATGAGGTCAACAATCAATCCGTCCCCCATGGATCATAGCTGATCAACAGTCCTGCCTGTGATATTGTGTTGAGGCAGTATTAGAAAATATGGGCCTGCAGTTGAACCTCCAAATCGAAACGACGGTTTCCGATTCGGCTATCACTCCCGGAGCCGGTTTCCCACCTGTGTGCATATACTGTCAGTCCGCACTTGCCCCTGATGGTATATCTTCTGCTGATCTTTGCAGAGACGACCAATACGTTCCTGCTTCCTTTTCCATACCAGGCAGGGAACAGGAAGCTGTACCTTACCCCGGGTTCATAGCTGTAAATGCGATTCTCCCAATCATCCACGGAAAACAACAGGTACCTGCAGGTGATGCGCAGACCATCTCGCGGGTTCCACTGCAGTTGCTGCCATGCCATGCTGCCGGTTCCGTTTTTTAATTCACTCTCCAGCAGCGTGCTGATTTCTAATCTTCCCTGGAAGATGAGTTGTTTCATAGGTTCCCACCTGTAATGGATCCTGAAATGTTGTTGTCGCTTGTTAGCATAGGTGCCATTTCCCGGGTGACCACCGGTGATGGACTCCTGTAATTGTTTCCCGGTATACCTCCATGTGATTGCAGGTCCATTTCTTTTTTTATACGTACATTCAATACTTGTGTAGTGCTCAGGGATCAATGGTCCGGCATTAAATGTACGGGGAGCAGCAATCGATATGTCATGATATATCCTGAGCCTGGCATCATTGAAAGGAGTGATCCTGATGCCCGTATGAAAGGTGAATACATCTTCTTTATTCACTGATGTCCCCGACATGATCTTCCTGTAACCAGGTGAAATTCTCCTGGCAGATGCATCGAGGGATAAGGCAGGATTGATGACCATAACACCCCCGAGGAGCGCCGCAGTGTGTTGCCTGTTGTCCAGTGCTGCTTCACCATAGATCTCAAATGCTGATCCGAAGACAACTCCATATGCCGACAAAGTCGATCGGGAAGCATTCATCGGATCTGTAATTTGCAATGAATCCATCCCGTTTTCGGTCAGGCGCATCCGTGCTCCGGTGAAAGCACAACCGACATAGAAGTTTTTTTCCGACCTGTTCAGCGCGGTACCTGCAGTCAATTGCCGGGCCAGGTCAAAACCCTGCCGTTCACCCGGGGTTCTGTGCATGCCTGTTTGCCTGGTCATATCAAAAAGATCATTTTTCTCTTCAAATCTGAAAAAGGTGAGGTCTGCAGGCTGGTATGACAAAAACACATCCATATCCCATTTTCCTGCAGATGCCGCGCCGTACAATCCACGGAAATAGTCATATTCAAGGGTGGAAGCAAACGGTTTTCCATAAGATCTCCTGTATCCGTTCAGTGCATATCCGGTATTGCGTGAACTGAATCCCAACTGGTGTACCAGTCCCATCCCCCGGTGGATCCTGAAATTGCCTATGACAATTTTTTCAATGAACGTCCCGGGTTGGTTCCCGGGTTGGTACACCAGGTATCCTGTCAGGTGTTCAGGCCGTTGTCCGTTGGTCCAGGTCTCGCCCGGATCTTTTTCAAATGCTGTCCCGAAAGAAAGTTGATTTCCGTAACTCAACTGAACCCGCTGTGTAAATTTAAGTGGGCCACCCAGGTACGCAGATTGCTCTGAACTGTTTGAATGCATGCCTGATGCCATTGGAAAACGGAACGAGGTGTTTGTCAGCATCATTCCTTCCATATGTGGTGATCCGGGAGATTGTTTTGCAGGTGCAAAGCAGATCATTTCCCTGGTTTTATCAAGAAATTCCCTGTTGATTCCCGGGATGACTGACAGCTCATAGATACTCAGGAAGGGCCCGTATCTCTCCCGCTGGTCCATGATGGCAAACACCTGGAAGGCAGTAAAGATCCCTGTCCCGGATAATTCTTCTTTGCTGCAGCTGTTGAGATCGACCGGTTGATCGATGTATTTTGCTACTGTGGCATACAACTCCTCAGCTTCTTCGGTTTGACCTTCTTCCATAAGCTCCCTGGCGATCGATTCTGCAACCTCGGAATCCTGAGCGGACATCCAGGTAAAAAGGAGCAAACCGATGGCAAACAAGGAATACTTCATTTTCGGGGTAGCCATATGAACAGGATTGAAGGATGGATGCCCGGCAGGGCCGACCAGGCAGTCGCAACTTGAATTTCAAAATTTCCGGGATTGAATCCTGCGCCAACAGCATATGTAGCAGGGGAGGAGTGCGCTCCACATGCCAGGGAGGCCCTGTTTTTCAGAGTATATTCCAGTGCGAATTTTACCTGCAAAGGGGCAGTGCTCCTGTAGGAACATTCCAGAAGCAAATGTGTATGCTCGTATATTTTGCGTGAGACTCCTGCAGCGATCATTGCCGGAAAAAGCGGGCCGTAGCCGGAATGATTGCCTGCTGAGAAAGGGTTCATCAGCACGATCCCTGTACGGGTGTCTTTTGAGGGAGCATAGAGCAGTCCGGCTCCCCACCCGATGGTCCAGAGATAGTTCAAATCGCCCGGTATGGAAGTGTTGTAGTACTGGAAACTAATCCCGGCAAACAGGTGTTCAGACATTTGCATTCCATATCCCAGTCCCATGATAAGTTCGCTGTACCCGGGAATGCCGTAGCCAGAAAGTTTCAGACGAAAGGTTCCAGGATCAACAGGCAGGATACCACCCGCCGAGGTCACCCCGATCTCTCCTATTGCAAAGGGCCGTGCATGTCCAGCAAAATATGCTGCTGAATGGTTCTCCGGAAGGAGCGCAGGATTGTACAGTGAGCAATCTTCCTCCGGACCAACAGAGCACACCCCTCCCCGCGCCAGGCTATAGGCATCGGGGAATAATCCCTGGGCGGTGCTGCTGAAGAAAAAGGACAAAAAAAAGACCGGGAGCATTATTCCCGGTCTTTTTTTGGCCCACAGTAACAGTGGGTGATTCATCGTATGGTCTTTTTTATCTTATCGTTTGCATATGATCGGTTCGCTGACCTGTACTATAAGAATACAAATTCTAATTTTCGGCGAATTGAACAAAGTGAGTGCTGCGTATAAGGGATTGTGGTTGATCTCCATAGGTCAATGCATCTTTGAAATACTTTTCTTAATAAAGGGGACTTCAATTAATCTCCATGAAATCAGTTCGTCTTGAACTTGAATTTCACCTCTTTCAGATCTTCATTAGCCTTGACAATCTTGCTTTCCAGGCTTGATTTAAATGCTTCCATTTTTCTCATTACCTGCTCATCACCTGTGGCCAGGATCTGTGCAGCGAGAATGCCTGCATTACGTGCCCCGTCAACACCCACAGTTGCTACCGGTATTCCGGGAGGCATCTGTACAATGGAAAGCAGTGAGTCCCATCCGTCGAGCGAGATGGATGCTTTGATCGGTACACCGATTACCGGAAGGGGTGTGAGGGCTGCGACAACACCTGGCAGGTGTGCTGCGCCTCCTGCGCCGGCGATGATCACCCTGATGCCCCGGTTGTATGCACCACGTGCAAAATCCATGGCCTGTTGAGGTGTACGATGTGCTGAGAGCGCGTTGATCTCAAATGGAATTTCAAATTCGTCGAGGATCTTTGCCGCCTGCTCCATGACAGGAAGGTCGGAGGTGGATCCCATGATAATGCTTACTTTTGGATTCATGTATTGGTCTTTTTGGTTTGTGTTTACTTCCATCCTGTTCCGATGATCACGGGTGCCGGGGACGAACGTTTCAAATATTCAGTTAAACATATAACAACAGAAATCAATCGAGATTCATTGGATGCTAGAAAATTTCATTCATTGCTACTGGTTGATGTTCTATAAAAACTGAATCTCGGCCTCCCGGTAGCAAAAATCGGAAAAATCAGTAAAAAAACTTCAAATATCACCAACAATCGTAAAAAATTGAGCAGCAAAATAATTCACAAGTATATATTTTAGTTATAGTATTAACTTACAATATGTTATAAATTTTGTTTTCTCTCAAGGTGCGTTATTCGTCCTCCTTCGTCGTCCTCATGAGCTCCACTTCGTTCCGGTTGTTGCCTCACATCATAATATTAATATAAATGGTGTTCGGGCTCCTACGCTAAAGCTTCGGCGACAGCGTGCGAACCTTCATCATTATGCCTTTAAGCTTCGTTCTATATATT
>CAYOSB010000056.1:0-10566 GCA_964406495.1 uncultured Bacteroidaceae bacterium
TACGAGTGCCATCTCCCGGTTGCCGAGCAGCGTACTGGCAACAAAAATCGCCAGCGCTGAATTTTGCAATCCTACCTCTATCGCAATGGTATACCGATCAACGCGTTTTAACTTTGTCAGGTAGGCAACCTGCCATCCCAGGAACATCGAAAGTGCATTCAGCAGCAATGCATAAGGCATGAGATTGAAAAAATCCTTCCTGGTGGCAATGGTAGATCCTTCGTCGATAAACAATACACCCAGGTATACCACAAGGAGGATCAAAGGCAGGATCACCTTTAGCGGACGGTTCAAACGTTCAGCAAATTCACTTTTACGGTGCCGGATGGTTACTCCAATATATGCAGGAACAACGGTCAGCAGGAACACTTTAAGTATCGTGTCCCAGACATTGAGTTGAATTTCTGCATCGGTATGCAGGAACACCATCAGTGCCAGGCTGACGTTGACCGGTATGCTGACCAGTGTGATCAGGCTGTTCAGGGCAGTCATTGAAATCGATAAGGCAACATTCCCGTTCAGCAAGTAGGTAACCAGGTTAGAAGTGGCACCACCCGGACAGGCAGCGATGATAATCAATCCGACCTTAAAATATGGATCGATGTTGGTGATCGATGCCACGCCAAATGCGATAAGGGGCAGGAGCAGTATCTGACAACATATACCTATAAGTACAGCCCTGGGACGGAAAAACACATTTTTGAAATCACGATGGGTGATCGATAATCCCATCCCCAGCGTGATAATCGCAAGTGTGACCGGGAGAAAATAACCTGAAAAAATATTCGCCATACCGAGCTGCTCTAAAAAGCCGCAATTTATGAAAAAAGATTGGTACCGGGAGTCTCAATTGCCGGACTATCTCTGCACGTTTGCGACTTTTGTTGGAATTGGTCTAAATAATAATAGAGCAACTTCCGGCCAGATTGTTCAAAAAATACTATCGCAGTTGATTATCTTCAGCATTAACTTTAAATTAGCTCATTGCTGATGTACAGGAGGATGTTGATTTGCAGCGCCAGACCAGGAATATATTGCTGATAATCAACTATATGTAAATTAAAATTAATCTAACCCGAATATAAATGACAAAGACCTGTCAGCAGCATGAAGGTGATGCCTTTGCCCGAACGCATCCTTCATGCAATCCGCGACCAGGGTTCCAAACCCTGATTTTCTTATTGGTATTTCTTTTCAGTTTCCCGATGATTACTGTGTTGGCAGAAGGTGATGACCAGGCCGGTCACCCGGAGAAAGAGGACCATTATTCACAGGGCGCAAAACGCGGTGAGCGGTTGTTCTATGGACTGGTGGAAGGAAAATTTGAAGGGAATGCTTGTGCAGACTGCCATAATACGATGGAGATCGACACCTTTAACTGGAATCCAAACGCATGGGAGATCGCCCATAAATACAAGGAGAAATCCGAGGAGGAATTCACCAGGGCAGTGTTGAGCCCAACCGGGCGTACCATGACCGCGACGCATGAGTCATTCAACCTGAACGAAGCAGAAGTGATCCTTATTAAGGAATACCTGGACCATTTTGAGGAACAGGGCCTGACCCAGCGCAAGCCGGTAATCAATAAGATCCTGCTTTTTCTCCTGCTCGGCGTTCTGTTAACCTGGATTGTCGTCGATGTGGTTTTCCTGAAGAAAGTAAAGCGTAAATGGATCCTTGGTGTATTGTTTGTCGGCGCCCTGGGATGGCAGGTTTATCTTCTGCTGGATGCTGGTATTGCACTGGGACGACAGGAGAACTACGAACCGGATCAACCGATCAAATTCTCTCATATGGTCCACGTCACGGAAAACAAGATCGACTGTAAATATTGCCACCATACCGTTGGACAAAGTAAATCAGCAGGATTTCCTGAAACGGAGTTGTGTATGAACTGCCATATTATTGTACGTGAAGGTACTTACTCCGGCAGGCATGAGATAAGTAAATTGGTGAATGCGCACGAAAACGATGAACCCATCGAATGGATCCGGGTGCACAACCTCCAGGACCATGTCTATTTCAATCATGCACAGCATGTGGAAGTGGGAGGAGTGGACTGCCAGACCTGCCATGGTCCTGTGGAGGAGATGCACCGGGTGAAACAGGTGTCGGACCTTTCCATGGGTTGGTGCATCAACTGCCATCGCGACACGGAGGTGCAGTTTTTCGATAATGCATTTTATGAGAAATACGAGGAGTTGCACAAAGCACTCAAATCGGGCGAGATCAGTCGGGTTACCGCAGAACAGGTAGGAGGCACAGAATGCTCAAAATGCCATTATTAATCTTTATCAGCGTGCTGTAAGCGCCCGGAAATACTTGTTTACGAGCAAAGAATATTTATTTATATAGAATTTATAAGGATGGAAAAATACTGGAGAAGTCTGGATGAGTATAAAAATGGTCCCGATGACCAGGCTGAAAAGGTAGTAGATGAAGAACAGAAAAACCTGGTGCTGGACCTTGGAAGCGATAAAATCGCCGGCGCAAGTGCATCCAGGCGGGATTTTCTTAAGTTGGTGGGCTTTAGTTTTGCAACGGCCGCAATCACCAGCAGCTGCGAGAAGCCGGTTCAGAAAGCCATACCCTACCTGGTCAAGCCAGAGGAGATCACTCCCGGAAAATCCAGCTACTACGCCACCAGCTTTTTTGACGGAACTGAATATTGCTCTGTCGTGGCAAAGGTCAGGGACGGACGTCCCATCAAGATTGAGGCCAACGAACTGACACCTGTCTCTGCAGGAGGGACCTCTGCACGTGTACAGGCATCTGTGCTGGAGCTGTACGACCAGGCCAGGCTGAAAGCCCCGGCCCGTGGACGAAAAAGTGCTACCTGGGAAGAGATCGATGAAGCCGTTATTCAGACACTCAACGAGCCGACGCCTGGCAGGAAAGTGCTGCTCACTTCCACGATCATCAGTCCCACTACGAAAAAGATCATCAGGGACCTGCAGTCTGCCTACCCGGATCTTGAATGGATCATGTATGATGAAGTCTCTTCCTCAGCCATCAGGGATGCCCACCAGCAGATCTTTGGAAAAAATGTGATCCCCGGGATGCATTTCGATCAGGCGGATTATATTGTCTCGTTCGATGCCGATTTCCTTGGCACCTGGCTAGCACCGGTTGAATTTGCCGCGGGGTATGCAAAAAAGCGTAACATAACAAAAGAACAGCCTGAGATGTCAAAACACATCCAGGTTGAATCCGGTTATTCCATTACCGGTGCCAATGCCGATGAGCGATACCCGGTCAGCCCGGCAGCAGCAAAAGCAGTACTCGCGAACATTTACAATGGTGTTGCTGCACGGCAGGGTGTGGCCGGTGTAACAGCACCGGAATCTGATGTTGAGGTGGATGAGATCGTAACGGAACTATTGCGTAACCAGTCTGCCTCCCTGATCATCAGCGGGTCCAATGACCCGGAAGTACAGCTGATGGTTGCAGGTCTGAATGTCATGCTTGGCAACTATGGAACCACCCTGGATATGAACCGCACCCTGAATATCAAACAGGGCAGTGACAGGGATTTTGCCGGTTTGAGGAAATCGCTGAAAAATCAGAATGTAAGCCTGCTGATCATGCATAACGTGAACCCGGTTTTCAGCGATCCGGAAGGGGATGATTTCGGCTATGCGATCAATGAAGCAGCACTCAGTGTCTATATCGGGCATTCATTCAGTGAGACAGCAAAAAACAGTAAGTATGTGGCCCCGGACCATCACTACCTGGAGGCATGGGGCGATGCAGAACCTGTGCGCGGCACTTTCAGCTTGCAGCAGCCGACCATCCATCCATTATACAATACCAGGAGTTTCCAGGATTCACTGCTGAAATGGACTGGTGCGGAAACCACCGCCTATGATGTCATCAGGGCCTACTGGGAAGAAAATATTTATCCCCTGTCGGGTGCAGCAGAGTCATTTACTGACTGGTGGAACGGGCAATTGCAACAGGGCGCTTTCGTTGTCGGAGGGAAGCCTTCATTTTCCGCCCAACCCGACCTGTCTGCAGTAGCGTTTCGAAATGCAGGGAACGGGACAGGCATGACGCTGTCGCTCTATACCTCGGTGGGAATTTTCGATGGCAGGCATGCCAACAACCCCTGGTTGCAGGAGCTTCCTGACCCGGTGACCAAGGTGTGCTGGGACAATTACCTGGCTGTCTCCGTGGAGGACGCCCAAGCCATGGAGCTGGAAGATGAGGATGTAGTCACTGTGAACGGGCTCCGGGTCCCGGTACTTGTTCAGCCCGGACAGGCAAAAGGAACCTGTTCCCTTGCACTTGGATATGGACGCACCGCTGCAGGGAAAGTCGGCGACAACGTGGGATTGAATGCATACGGGTTGGTGACTGAGAAGGATGGGTTCAGGAGCTACACGGTGGAGGGTGTGACCATTGAAAAGACAGGCGACACTTATCCGCTGGCAAGGACCCAGACACACCATACCATGGAAGATCGTCCGATCGTCAGGGAAACAACCCTGGATGCCTACAAGAAAGATCCGCATGCCGGCAATCATTTCCACCTGGATGCTGAAGCACACCATGAGTCGCTCTACCCGGATACTGAATATGACGGGTACCACTGGGGACTGGCGATCGACCTGAACAAATGCGTGGGATGCAACAATTGCGTGGTTTCCTGTATTGCTGAAAACAACATAGCCACCGTTGGTAAGGAAGAGGTGAAGAACCGCAGGATCATGCACTGGATGCGGATCGACAGGTACTACAGTGAGGATGTAAACAATCCGAAGTCATACCTGCAACCGGTGATGTGCCAGCATTGTGACCATGCCCCGTGTGAAAATGTATGCCCGGTGGCGGCCACCATGCACAGCAACGAAGGACTGAACCAGGTGGCATACGTACGGTGTATCGGCACAAAATATTGCATCAATAACTGCCCCTACCGTGTAAGGCGATTCAACTGGTTCAAATATGTCAACAACGATGAATTCAATTTCCATCTGAACGAAGACACGGCCAAGATGGTGCTGAATCCCGACGTGACCGTCAGGAGCAGGGGAGTGGTGGAAAAATGTTCATTCTGCGTGCAGCGTATCCAGGAGAAAAAGCTGGAGGCCAAACTGGAGGGAAGAGCACTTAAGGATGGAGAAGTACAGCCTGCCTGCGTGCAATCCTGTCCAACCGATGCCCTGGTTTTCGGTGACCTGAACAACAAGGATGCGAAGGTGACGAAAGATATTCAGAATGAGCGGAATTACCATTTGCTCGAACAATTGCATACGCTTCCATCGGTAGGGTACCTAACAAAGGTACGCAATACGAAGGGTGATGAAAATGCGGATAAGGATCACCATACAGTTAGTCATAGTTAACAACGTCTGTAAATAATGGACATGCACCAATAAAGAATTAAGATATAATGTACAAGACCGAGATCAGAGGACCCCTCATCCTGGGGAACAAGACCCTGGGACAGATATCAGAGGAGATCAATTCTCCCATCTATAAGCGACCCAAAATGTGGTGGCTGGTCGGCATGGGGATCAGTTCAATATTGATGCTCCTGGGTTTCTGGGGCATCTATGTGACTATCGCGACAGGTATCGGTACCTGGGGAGTCAATAACACGGTAGGCTGGGGCTGGGCCATCATCAATTTTGTATGGTGGATCGGGATCGGTCACGCCGGGACTGCCTTTTCAATCTTCCTGCTGATCCTCAGACAGGAGTGGAGGTCCTCCATCAACAGGGCCGCGGAGGCAATGACAGTAGTTGCAGTAGGATGCGCCGCAATTTTCCCGGCATTGCACATGGGGCGGATCTGGGACGCTTTCTTTATCTTTCCCTATCCCAATACACGCGGACCGCTGTGGGTGAACTACAACTCCCCTCTGTTCTGGGATTTTATAGCGATTACCGCATACCTGCTCATCTCTGCTTCGTTCTGGTTTCTGGGCATGGTTCCCGATTTTGCAACCATCCGGGATACCACTAAATCTAAGGTGAAAAAGGCAGTGTATGGATTCTTCGCCATGGGATGGCGGGGCTCGGTAGGTGAGTGGAAAAGATACGAGGGACTGGCTTTTGTCCTGGGCGGTATCGCCGCAGTGCTTGTTGTTTCCGTGCACTCGATAGTGTCCACCGACTTTGCGGTCTCGGTGGAACCCGGATGGCATACCACACTGTTCCCGCCCTATTTTGTGGTGGGAGCGATTTTTTCCGGATTTGCCATGGTGATGACCCTGATGGTCATCATCAGGAAAATTTACAAGTTGCATGATTTTATTACAGACCGGCACCTCGACAATGTGGCAAAGATCCTGGTATTTGTATCCCTGATCATGGGTACCGCATACATCACGGAGATCTTCATCGCCTGGTATTCTGCCAATGAATATGAATTGTTTACCTTCTTTCGGAACAGGATCACCGGAGAGTACACCTTCCAGTTCTGGGCCATGTTCATCTGTAATGCCCTGATCCCGCAGCTGATGTGGTTCAAAAAGATCAGGCACAACATTAACATCGTATTCGTGATATCCATTCTCATCAACCTGGGAATGTGGTTTGAGCGTTTCAATATTGTCATCACCTCCCTGGCAAAGGATTACCTGCCATCGGCCTGGGCCGACTATTCGCCCACCTTTGTGGAAATTGCAGTTTTCCTTGGTACCATCGGGATATTCGCTGCCGGTGTGCTCCTGTTCTTTAAATACATACCGATGATCGCTATCCACGAGGTAAAAATGGTTAATAAATTGAAGGTCAATAAAAAGAAATAGCAATGCAGGACGAGAAAAAACAGATCCTGGGTGTATTTTCCGGCGAGGAACCGCTGGTGGAAGCATTCAGAAGGTTGAAAGCCGAGAAAGTGGAGATCTCAGATGTCTTTACCCCTTTCCCGATACATGAGATACTGGAAAATCATGGCAAGAAGACCCGGATCATTACATTGTCATGGTTTTACGGATTCTTTGCGGCACTTGCCGTACTTGCATTTCTCTATTACACGGCAGTGATCGACTGGCCAATGAATTATGGGGGTAAGCCCAGTAGTGCGTTCCCATCTTTTATTGTAATTACCATTATCCTTACCATTTTCAGTGTTACCATTTTGAGTCTTGCTACTTTTTCCGCGGGGGCAAAAATATGGCCGAATGTCGGCAAACCGATCCACCACGAAGGCGCGACCGATGATAAGTTTGTGATCATGTTCGATAAGGACCAGGTCGATGAAGGGAAAGTAAAACAATTATTAAAAGAGCTGGGAGCGGAAGAGATTATCGAAAAGTAATCAGCTGTCACCCCAGGGAAAAACGCAGTTTAATTGAACAATACAAATTGATGCGCAAATTTAAAATAAGAATGAGATACAATGCTATTGCTATTGGACTGGTAATAATAATTATATCGGCCTGTGACCGGACCAGGACCAGTACGGGATGGGATTATATGCCGGATATGTATTATTCAGAGGCATATGAGACTTATGCACCCAATGAAAATTTTGAAAACGGACTCACCATGCGGACTCCCGTGGAGGGAACGGTGCCCAGGGGAATGGTTCCTTTTCCATATGAAAAGACGGATGAGGACAGGATCCTGGCCGGGGAAGAATTGACCAATCCAGTCCCGTTCAACCAGGCAAACCTGGAAGCCGGGAAATCGGGCTACCATGTGTTTTGCATCAGCTGTCACGGGGAACAAGGTGATGGTCAGGGCTACCTCTATACTTCCGGCCGGTACCCATATCCCCCTGCAAGCATTGTCAATGATAAGGTGAAGCAGCAGGCTGACGGAGAGATCTACCATGCCATTACTGTAGGGTACGGGGTGATGGGGGCACATGGTGCCATGATCTCACAGGAAGGGCGCTGGAACATCATTCATTACATCAGGGAAGAATTACAACAATAATCCAGGAAAAACCCAAACAAATGGAAGAGCGATTAAAACTATCATCTTTATTTTATATTGGAGCGTTTGCCCTCATTGTTATCGGCATTGCAGCTTTTATTATGGGATTCATCAATGATCCTACCAGGGCCTGGGCCAATCTCCTGTTGAACAATGTATATTTTGTGTCCATCTCAGTGGGTGCTGTGCTGTTTCTTTCATTGCAGCGGGTCACCCAGTCCGGATGGTCTGCCGGATTCATCCGGGTCCCTGAAGCAATGGGAATGTACCTTCCGGTGGCAGCTGTATTCTTTGTCGTGATGATCTTCGGAGTCCAATCGCTCTACCACTGGTCACATCTAGATGCCGTGGCGCACGATCCGATCCTTCAACACAAGCAGCCCTACCTCAACGTGCCTTTCTGGATTGGCAGGATGGTGGTGTTCTTTATCCTGTGGATCCTTCTCGCCACGATGCTCAGGCAATACTCATTGCGTGAAGATGAGGAAGGAGGGCTCGGAATCTTTAAAAAGGCAGAACATACAGCCAAGATATTTATTTTCGTAATCATCATCACTTTTTCCTTTGCCGGATTCGATTGGGTCATGTCCATCGATCCGCATTGGTACAGTGCCCTGTTCGCGCTAAAAAACTTTGTCTCCGCATTGTATCATGCTGCTGCAATCATTGCATTTATTGTGTTGCTGCTGAACCAGTTCGGTTATTTCAAGTTCCTGAACAAGAGCCACCTGCACGATTTCTCCAGCTACATTTTCATGTTGTGCATTATCTGGGGCTATTTCTGGTTCGCAGAGTTCATGCTGATCTGGTATGCGAATATCCCGGAAGAGACGGTCTACTTTGTCACCAGGATGCAGACACCTGAATGGAGAATCTTCTTCTTCGCCAACATTGTCATCAACTGGTTGATCCCGTTCACCATCATGATGCCGGCAGCAGCCCGGCGCAGCAAGGTCACCCTGAAGATTGTCATCCCGGTATTGCTGATTGGCATGTTCCTCGATCTTTATCTCCAGGTTTTCCCGGGCGTGGTTGGAAAGCAAGTGTTGGGTTTCAACGAGATCGGCGGATTCCTGGGATTTGTCGGGTTGTTTATGCTGGTCGTGGGTTATGCCCTTTCTAAAGCCAACCTCTACCCGAAGAAGCATCCCTACATGGAGGAGTGCCTGGCGCATCACATTTGACAGGGAACTTTGTTATCTTTGCAATCCTATCTGAACGGTCATTGGTGCAATCTTTATTTTTTATTGTTGTTGAATTCCGGTCAAAAGGGTATAATATTCGTGGACAATCCTGTTGGAGGACCGGAAAAGCGGATTATATGCAGATCAGTTGTTTAAATAAAATAGTATTTTATTTCACAGGATTACTTTTGTTTACCGGTATTGTTTGTTCTCCCGGGCATGCCCAGGTAATCATCAATGAAGTGTGCGCATCCAATTCCAGTTTGATTTCCGATCAGGATGGTGATTTTCCGGATTGGATCGAGATCACAAACACGGGAAACAGTGCAATTGACCTCGCGGGATATAGCCTCAGGGATGACCGGGAAGACGCTGCTGCATGGATATTCCCGCGATACCTCCTTCAACCCGGCGAGTACCATGTACTGTTTGCATCAGGTAAAAACCTGTTGTCACCTCCCTTGAATTGGAAAGCCATCGTCAGCAGGGGAGATACCTGGAAGTACAGGTTGCCGGACCAGGAAATACCAGGGTGGAATCAGCCAGGGTACGATGATTCTCAGTGGCTGGAGGGACCTTCAGGTATTGGTTACAGCGACGGTGACGATGCGACAGTGATTCCCCCTGTGATCAGTCTTTATATGCGAATCGCTTTTGATATTTCAGACAGTGCGTTTGTTGAGGAGGCTGCATTACATATGGATTATGACGATGGATTTGTGGCCTACCTGAACGGGGTGGAGATTGCCAGGAAAAATATGAAAGGTGATCCGGCGTATGATGATCTGGCTACAGAGGGCCATGAGGCTCGGATTTACCTGGGAGGACCGCCGGATCGATTCGATGTAGAAAATCCTTCTTCATTGCTGGTGAATGGAGAAAATGTGCTGGCGGTTGAGGTGCACAATGTGTCTGAGACCTCCTCCGACCTTTCAGCGATTCCTTTTTTTTCGATACGCTCACAGGTTCAGCCCGGTGCGCCACCATCTTCTGTCCTTCAACTGTCCTCAGGTCGTTTTCATACCAACTTCAGGCTTGATGCCGACAGCGATACACTGTATCTCAGCGATGCCGGTGGAAAGGATGTGGATTCCCTGTATTTCACCTGGCAGGCTACGGATCATTCATTCGGGAGAGTAAGTGACCAGGCATGGTACCTGTTCGGTGAGCCCACACCGGGGCAGGACAATGATACAGAGACATATTACGGTTACAGTGACAATCAGCTGATCTTTTCACGTCCCGGCGGAAGGTTTTCGGAGCCTTTCGAGTTGACAATTTCCTCGGATGATCCCCTGGACACGATCTATTTTACTACCGATGGGACCGTTCCGGATACAGCTGATAATGTGTATAAAGGTCCGCTGGAGATCAGTTCTGATACTGTGATCCGGGCTCGGATTTTTCAATCAGGTTATCTGCCCGTCCGGCCGGTCGTTCAGTCCTATGTTATGCAATCACACGACGGGCTTCCGCTATTATCATTAACA
>CAYOSB010000056.1:10576-16764 GCA_964406495.1 uncultured Bacteroidaceae bacterium
CAACGGATCCTTCTAATTTCTGGGATCACCAATACGGAATCTATGCAATGGGGCCCAATGCGGAAGATAATTTCCCACATTTCGGAGCCAACTTCTGGAACGACTGGGAGCGACCTGTGCACCTGGAGATGTATGATGAACACGACAGCCTGGCGTTCAGTATCGATGCCGGTGTGAAGATATATGGTGGATGGACACGCGGCTATCCGCAAAAATCTCTTTCCGTGTTTGCCCGAGCCAAATATGGCGATCGCAACATTCCATACCAGCTTTTCCCGGGTAAACCTGCCAATCAGTATGAGGCATTTGTGTTGCGTAATTCGGGCAATGACTGGTTCGGTAAGTGGAATGAATCGGGGACCATGTTCAGGGATGCACTGATGACAGGGCTTACCAGGGGGATGGACCTCGAGTACCAGCAAGTACGTCAGGCTGTATTGTATATCAATGGTGAATACTGGGGGATTCATAACATCAGGGAGAAGATCAATGAACATTTCCTGGCAGCCAATACAGGGGTGGAAGCCTCCCGGGTGGAGCTGCTCACCAACAATCAGCAGGCGATCATTGGGAACAATACCCATTACCGACAGTTGATCGATTATGTCAGGTCAAGTGATCTGTCAGATGCAGGGCGGTACGCATTTGTGAAACAGCAGATGGAGGTAGATAACTTCATCAAATACCAGGTCGCCGAGATCTATTTTGGCAACACCGACTGGCCGGGGAACAATGTCAAATACTGGCGTCCGGCATACAACAACGGACGCTGGCGATGGATCCTGTATGATACAGATTTTGGATTTGGGCTACGGGGCAGTGACAAAGTATCGGAAAATACCCTCAATCATGCGCTTGCATCTTCATCATCCGACAATAACAATCCTCCGTGGTCCACTTTGCTGCTCAGGAAACTACTAAACAACCAGGAATTTAAGCATCAGTTTATTAATTCTTTTGCCGACCATATCAATACTTCATTCAAAGAAGAACGCGTGGATCAAATGATCGAAGGCTACAGGAAAACAATTGTAGCTGAGATGGTGCACCATTCAGAAAGATGGGGAGGCAATTTCCAGACCTGGAACAACAAGATCAATGATTTAAAAAACTTCGCAGCAGTCAGACCTGCAATGGTACAGGGTCATATTATCAGTAGATTCGACCTGGATGGAAAGCATGATCTCACAGTCAGGGCATCAGGCGACACACAGGGAGTAGTAAAGCTGAATACATTGCTGATCAAGAATTTTCCATGGACCGGCACCTATTTTGATGGTGTTCCAGTGGAGCTTGCAGCAGTCCCCTCCCAGGGATATAAGTTCACGGGCTGGTCCGGCGATTTCCAGTCTGAGGATTCGCACATTCTCATCGATCCTGCTTCAGTGCATTCGCTGACAGCTCATTTTGAGCCCGTTGAGAATGCGTTTTATAACAGGATCATCATCAATGAGATATGCTACGCTCCCGACAGTGCCAACTCGAGTGAGGATTGGGTAGAATTATATAACAGGAGCAGTGAGTATGTTGACCTTTCCGGTTGGAAGATTCAGGACAGCAACAGCGAACACGTATACCGGGTTGGGGAGGGAACGGTGGTCCAACCACATGGTTATTATGTATTTTGCAGGAACAGGTTTAAGTATCGTGAATTACATACTGAATTTGAAGATTATCAGGGTAATTTTGAATTTGGGCTAAGCAGTTTGGGAGATATCGTGCGATTGTATGACCATGAAAACAGGTTGATCAACCTGGTTTCATATGAAGTTTCAGATCCCTGGCCAGTCATCGACGACGGCTTCACCCTTTCTTTGATTGATCCTGAGAAGGACAATTTTATACCTGGTTCATGGGCCGTTTCGGAGGAGAAGTATGGAACTCCGGGAAGAAGCAACTTTGGTATTCCGGATGGACTCGCATCCGAAGAAGTTGCTTCAGGCGACCTGCTCCTGGGGAATCATCCGAACCCGTTCACCCGGAGCACCACGGTAACGTTTTATGCTGACAGCTACCGGCATTTGAAGCTGGCAGTATATGACCTGCAGGGAAGGCTGGTAGAGGTGCTGGCTGAACGCAGATTTGAGGAAGGGACCCACGAGATAAACTGGACCCCGGGCATTGCTTCAGGTATGTATATCCTGAAGATGGAAACACCAGGATCTGTGCATACGCTGAGGTTGTTAAAGGTAAAATAAGGGCACCCTATTTTTTTCGGTAATATCTATAAGGCCCCGTACGCTGGTCATTCCTCCGCTACTACATATCCTGCATCGGCGATCTTCAGTTCGATCTCGTCGCGGGTCACAGCAGTTTTGTCATATTTGACCGTGGCAATAGAATCTGTATGAGATGCTGAAACTTCGGCGATTCCCTCAAGAGATCCGATACTTTTTTTTACTGCATTTTCACAACCTTCGCAGGTCATGCCATGTACCGGGATCACAACCTCGACGAGGTTTTCGACACTTATCTCTTCCTGCTGGGCTGAGGTATCATTTTCACTTTTGTTTGCCGAATTGCAGGCAAAAGCCAGGAGTACTGTTAAAAAAAGGATTGCTGATTTTTTCATTTTTATAATCTTTTATGTGAGGTTGCTCTGATTTGTTTTTTAAAAAATGACACTGATTAACGAACGCATCGACAGGTCAGTATATTTCAATGTTCTTTTTATCTGTCGCCGAATACGCATATTTACCAGGTACCTGGCTGCATATTATCCTTCAATACCAGTTGTTACTAATAGTCGATAGAAAGGATCCTGCCATCGGTGAAGTCAAAGAATTCATGTTTTTCTGCAGGTGTCACACCGGTGCGCAGGTCGCTGGGTTTTACGCCGGCCACTTCCATGCAGCCCGGACATGCAAAAATGGTCACGCCGGCATCCACCAGTTTATTGAACAACCTGTCTGAGGAACCAAAGGGTTCCATTTCCAGGTTGGGGGCGTCTTTGGTGACCATTTCAATGCCGTCAATGTCAAAATACATCAGTACATCATAGTCGGGTGCAAATTTAGTGGCCATACTGAGCGCCATCAGCACTTCATGCTCGTTTTCCGGGCCTTGTTTTACATGGATAAAAATACCTTCTGTTTCTGCCAGGTGCGACATATTAATCTTCGGTACCGGGTTTTCATTTACCCTGATGCATGAAGCTGCCACCAGGAAGACTGCGAGTGCAATTGCGATTTTTTTCATCAGATTGTTTTTATTTGTAAAGGTAAGGTTCTGCGAACTTATCTGCAATAAGTATGACAATAATGAACAAATAGAAGAGGTTGACGGTGACAAAGGATTTCTTCCACTTTGCCATGATCTCTCCCCTGAATGAAAGCAGGAACATGCGGATCATGAACAGGATCACACCACCTACCATGATCAATGCGATTATCTGGCTGTGCATGATGCCTGATACAGGAAAGATCAGCACTGCCACCGCGGCTGCAAAGATCCATACAAAACTGAGATCGCGTAGCTGGGATCCTGAGAAAATCTCGGTGATGACCGGCAACCCTGCCGATTTGAACTCGTCGCCGATCTTCATCAACAACAGCCAGTAGTGCGGCATCTGCCCGATGAACAGGAAAAAGCTGATCAGGAGAATTTCCGGTGCAAACAGGCTGCCCCCGGCGGCGGTCCAGCCGATCATGGGGGGGAGTGCGCCGATGACGGCTCCGGGAAATACGGCGAATGGGGTCACTCTTTTCAGGGGCGTATAGACAAGGTTGTACCACGCCACGGTAAATATCCCAATGGCTGCTGCTGGAATGGATCCGGTAAGTAACAACAGGACCAGCCCGGTAACTCCAAACAGGGCACCGGCAATTACTGCAAAATGAACAGTGATCCGTCCGGCAGGGATAGGTCGGCCGGAAGTACGTTTCATCAGCCGGTCGGTATTCCTTTCCTGGATGTGGTTGAATGTGCTGGAACCCATTGAAAGGAACAGGATTCCGAAAAAGGTAAACAAAAAATCTTCATTGAGCGCTCCCGGGGCCCGATAATACCCCAGGAAACCTGTGAGGGCAACCGGGATGGATATTTTGATCTTTCCAAGCTGTAGAAGGGAGACCAGTATCCCCCTGCCCCTGCTCTTACTCATTGATGCTTTTGATATATTCGATGATCAGGTCCACCTCTTCTTCAGAAACCAATCCTTCATAGGAGAGCATCAACCCTTTGTTGTAGCCTTCAACGATCGCAGCGTTGGGATCATAGATGGAGGTCCTGATGTATTCCTCGTCTGCCATCACTTCAGTCTTTTCCCCATCGATTGTTACTTCGACCATCTCTCCCCAGGCCCCCAGGTAGGAAGGACCCACAAGTTTCGAACCGTCGGACGAATGGCAGGCGTTGCACCCGTTTTTCACAAGTACCTGGTATCCCTGTTCCGCCGGTGTCAGGGTCTCATCCACCTCGGGATCAACAGCCGTGGTGTCCTGCAACCATGCTTCGAATTCATCTTCAGGCATCACACGCACACCGGTGTACATATAAGAGTGCTCCAGTCCGCAGTATTCGGTGCAGAACAGGTCATAGGATCCTACCTGTCCGGGAATGAACCACATCACCTTGTCCCTTCCCGGCACCATGTCTTCCTTGACCCTGAAGGCAGGAATATAGAGGCTGTGCAACACATCCAGTGCCACGAGGTCGAGTACCACGGGCTGGTTCACCGGTACGTACAGGCTGTCTGTTCTCTTGCCGTTTTCGTATTCGAACTGGAAATTCCACATCCTTGCAATGGCAGTCACACGCCTGGCATCTTCCGGCGGTTTCGTCATCGGCCTCCAGCCCATCCACCCGAAGTAGAACATCACCAGCACAAGCATGATAGGGATCACGGTCCAGATGATCTCCAGTTTTACGCTGCCTTCGTCCTGTATTGCCTTTGGATGCCTGTCTTTGCGGTATTTCCGGATGAAGATCAGCATCACGATGGTAATCGCAACCATGAGAAAGATCGAAACACCGAGGATGATCATGAATGCCAGGTCGACACCGGCAACAAAATTTGAAGCATTTTGAGGATCTATATCGTACATAATCAGTAGTTTATCGTATTATCTGAAAAAGTAATCGAGCATTGTCACAACCATCACGACCACTACAAGGGCAATAATCAGCCCCACCATCACCTTGAATATCCGCATGTCGTATTTCAGGTGCATGAAGATCAGCAGGACCAGGGTTGACTTGATACCTGCAAGCAACAGTGCTGCTGCACCGCTCCACCGTGCAAGCTCGATCTGCGTGATTGCTACGGACAACAAGGTAAGTAAGATGAGTGCTCCCAAAACCATCAGGAGGGTTTTGTACGAAATGATATGATGTTTTTCGTCTGCCATAATTCAATGGGTTAAGCGATAAGGTAAAACAATGGGAAGAGGAAGATCCAGATCAGGTCGACCAGGTGCCAATATAGGCCTCCATTCTCCAGTAATTGAAAATTATCGGGTTTGAGGCGATCGGTCTTCACATAGTAGAAGATGAATCCCAACAATACGATCCCGATCACAATATGAAACGCATGCAGCCCTGTCATAAAGAAATAGAGTCCGAAGAACAGCACGTCGCCGTACCCCAGCTGATCGAGATACGCGGAGCCGGGGAAAATGCCATGATCGAACTTGGCGCCCCACTCGAAGTATTTATTCACCAGGAATATGGCCGCCAGGAGGATCGTTGCAGCGATAAGCACCAGCGTAAGTTTCTTTTTGTGCTGCTGGATGGCAGTGATCGACATGGCGATCGTTGCACTGCTGATCAGCAGGATGATCGTATTGATAGTACCAATGGGGACATCGAGTTCCTGGCTGGCCAGGTGAAAAGCTTCAGGGTGCATATACCTGTATACGGCATAGGTAATAAACAGTCCGCCAAACAGGAGCAGCTCCGTAAAAATAAAGAGCCACATACCGAGCTTTGATCCGATGTCGTCTCTGTGCGCATGTGCTGACATAAGCCTTCTTTTTAGTCGAATTTATAGGTTGCTTTATCGATGGTGGGAATCTCTTCGAAATTCTCCAGCGGGGGTGGCGATGGTACATGCCACTCCAGGATGGTTCCTCCCCATGGGTTGGCAGTAGTTTTCTTACCCGACCGGGCCGATTTGATGAGATTGATTGCGATGATGGCAAAACCGGCAACCATCACGAGGGCGCCGAGTGAAGAGATGATATTCGGAC
>CAYOSB010000056.1:16774-17168 GCA_964406495.1 uncultured Bacteroidaceae bacterium
GGACCATGGTAATTGGGCAGGTAGTCAAAGTACCTGCGTGGCATTCCCGTGATCCCAAGGTAAAACATCGGGCCGTATAGCGTTACAAATCCAATGAAGAATGTGAGCCAGCCGGTTTTGGCCCAGGACTCGTCGTACATGCGTCCGTACATCTTCGGGAACCAGTAATGGAGTGCCCCGAAAAATGCAAATCCTGTTCCCCCGAAAACGATAAAATGGAAATGTGCCACAACAAATGCGGTGTCGTGCAGGTGGACATTGGTTGCCAGCGCCCCCAGCACCAGGCCGCTGAACCCGCCGACCATGAATACAAAGACAAATGCAGCAGCCCAGAGGAACGGTACATCGGTTGAGATGGATCCCTGGTACATGGTGGAGACCCAGTTGAAGACCT
>CAYOSB010000057.1:0-16814 GCA_964406495.1 uncultured Bacteroidaceae bacterium
GTGGGAGTATTCTTCGCACAGGGTCCGGGTTTCTCCGCAGAGGAACACGGTTGCCAGGTGGAATGCGGGGCTGCTTCAGGCATGGCGGCTGCCGGACTGGTGCAACTTATGGGTGGTTCGTCCAGGGAAGCACTTGATGCTGCATCCATGGCCATTCAGAACATGATTGGCCTGGTTTGTGATCCGGTAGCCGACAGGGTGGAGGTACCTTGCCTCGGAAAAAATATCAGTGCCGCGGTGAATGCCTATTCATCCGCCATCATGGCATTATCCGGCTATGACCCTGTAATTCCCCTCGAAGAGGTGATTCATACCATCGGGCAAATAAGCTCCTCCATGCCCTGTTCCCTGAAATGCACCGGGAAAGGCGGACTGGCAGCCACTGAAACTTCCAGGAACATTAAGGAGAAACTGGAGAACAACAAAGAAGCAGGTTAAACATATACGCCCGGACGAGAAGCAATCTATCCTGGATATTTGACCGGGTTGAGGGTACTCACCTATATACATACGCCCCACTTATATTTTACAGACAATTCCCATGGATTGCTATGCTGATCAGCGCAGGCATGAATCACCTTTTAACATACAATTAACACTAGGCCAATGATTTATATGGTAGGTTTGTGAACCCAAATCAAAAAAGATGCAACCATACCCTCTTCTACACATTTTATTCGAACATTCAAATCATTTTAAATTTAAATCCAAACAGACATGAAAAGATCATTACTCGCACTTATCGTGCTAGCTGTATTTGTGGTAACCGGCCACACGCAAAAAAAAGCAGGTACCATCTACGTCGAACATGAGTACATCGACAAAACCAAGGAAATGTGGGATGCCTTTATTGTTGGTGACCGTGACAAATATCAAGGGTTCTTCGCAGACAGTGTCTGGGTATCAAACAATGGAGAAGAAGGAGAAATCATCGCTAAATCTGAAATGGGAGATAACATCGACTGGTGGCAGAGCAACTTTACCGACATGAAAATTGAAGATCACAAACCTGCGTATCCTGATGCCCTTGATTACAAGGATGGCGGTATGTGGGTCCAGGACTGGCGACTGTTTACAGCCCGACATAAGAAGACCGGGATCAACCTGGAAGTACCGCTCCATTCACTGTACGCATTTAATGACGATGGGAAGATCGTGGCGAACCACACCTATTTCAATAATGACGTATTTGAGTTGATCTCAGAAAGTCAGAAAACAACCGAGAACGGGGAAGTATATGACAACCATCCCTACATTCTTACTGTAAGGAAACTGGTCAATGCGTTTCGGGATAGAGATGCAGATAAATACAGGAGCTTTTTCTCTGATGATGCAATCGTGATCTTTTCATGGAACGAATTCGGCGAAACAGAAACCATCGACGAAGCAACAGCAGGCATGAAAAGAATGTTCGACAACGGATATAAAGCAAAGGTCGAGGAGTTCGGTTATCCTGACTGCGTGTATTATGCAAGAGGAGATAATTATGTTGTATACTCCTGGTGGAAACATACCGTCATGAAAGACGGGAAGCCTTATGAATACCCCGTGATGCTTTCTCATACTTTTAATGACGATGGGAAGATCGTTAATGAATTCGTATATGCAAGCAGCAACCATTTTGAATAACTGAATGACGATAGATCCCGTTTCAACCGGGACTACAAAATTCTGTTTCAATAATACATCAACATCCCGGAAGATCAATATGAACCTGGTCTACCGGGATGTTTAGTTGATGATACCTGCGCAAAGGCTTTTACTCCACCTGGTCATGTTGCTCTAAAGTCTCTTTCAGAATATCCAGGTACCGCGTGCCGTAACCTTCGTATTCCATACCGTAGGTGTAATCCTCCTGTGTGTCACTATCATCGACTGAAGTGGGGGGAGCTTCAGCAACCGGCTCAATCTGGGTGTCTTCGTGCCATTCGTTCCACGAAGTAACCAGGAACAAATTATTGGTTTCTTCATCAACCAGCGTAATCGCCTGGTCCACCATGGCCTGGAACAGGGAACCAAATTCATCATTTGCCGTGAGTTTTCTGGAAAGCGGGACGTGACCATCCCTTACACCCGTGTCATTGAACCCTGGTGATGTAGCCGGGATAAACCCTGCTCCCGCCTCGTGGGCTTTTGAACGCCAGCCTGCCTGTACCTGGTAATAATTGTCGACTTTACTCTGCGTGGCATACATTCTTGCTCCTGAACTACCATACACATCGTAATTTGTCACAGCATCCAGCAATGCCAGCTGGTCGGTGGATGATGGTGGCTGACCAAAGACCTGGTCACCCACGATATAGACATCAAAACCAACATCGCTGGCTGCATCCCGCATAATATCCATGGTTTCATCCAGCAGGCCTTCTCTCGAAAGGACCCTTGTGAGGTATACAAAAAGTACAGGCCGACCGTCGATCTTGTAATAATTCGGATGATTAAAATAATTGCCTGCCATGTATTCCATATCCGACCTTACGTTTGAAAGATCGGTGAAATCCGGCATCCTTCCTGTTGTTTCATAGAACAGTGCGATTTGCATATCCCCGAGTTCAGGATGTTCCAGGATATAATCTTTCATTGTGACATCTGTCATTTTTCCGGGACCCCACCAGCTGCTTACCCATAAATTGATTCCTGCATATTCACACCAGGCAAGATGCTGACTGATCACTTCAGAATTCCGGTCGTTGTACTCACCCAGTTCAGGAAGCTGCACCGGAACCAGGTGCTCGCGAAGGTATCTTCGTCCATGAAAGTCATCACCTCCATGCCAGGGATAATAGTACACCCCTACTGTAAGATCCGATTTTTCACCAGGACCTTCCACCAGGATAGAGAATGCGTATTCATCCGTGAATTCACCATCGCTCACAGCAACAGTGATTTCACATTCGCCCGCTTTGGCAGGGGCAGTCCAATTCACAGACATTAGTGTCGCTTCTCCTTCAAAACTGCCACAAGTAGTTTCCCATTGATAAGTTAGTTCCGATGGCTCATCATCTTCAACAACAACGGTAAATCTAAGGGAACTGCCCGTGGTGATATTTTCCAGGACCGGGGCAACACCGATCACATCAGGAGCTGTATTTGGAGTGATGTCACAACCGGAAATCCCCAGGAGGAGGAAAGCAATTAGAAATAGATGCTTAAAGCTTCTCATATGTTATAAGTTATATGTTAAAATTTCAGTTTAAATTAGGGTACAAACATTAATCACCGGGCAATTATGAGTATATTAACCTATGATTAAGGTTTAAAAGCTATTATTATATTGTTTTTTCTTACGGATGCAACCCCGGTATTATTGCCGCCTCAGAATATTGCCCGGAAGATACAACCAAATGAACCTTATACAACTACATTATACTAAAATATAAATAAATGATGCTTCGAAACAAAACAATAAAAAGATCTTTGCTGCTGCTACTTTTCATTTTCACATTAAAAATATCATTGCCCGGACAGGTGGTTATTCAACGTTGTGATGTGGCAACCGGCTGGCAGGGGGGGCAGGCGATTTCAATAGACCAGGCCGATAAAAAAGAGGGATTAGGTGCGTTGATGACGATACCCGGGGCCGGAACATCCACCTGGTTCAGTAAATCTTTTTCCAGTACCCAGACGGGTATCACTTCATCCGGATATCTTACCTTCTGGTTGTATGTTTCCGATGCCTCGAAGCTGGAAGGCGGGGAGGTCGAAATTTCCAGTTCCGGCGGATCCGACGACCAGGAACATCACTGGACCTTCAGTAGTGCAGATGTTGTAACCGGATGGAACTTCATGGAGTTACAGATCAGTGCTGCCGGTCAGACAGGAGGGGGTGCCAACCTGGACGGTATTAATTTCTTTCGCGTGTATCAAACCCTGTCCGATGCTGTCACTGCAAAGATTGATTTTATTCGGTTCACTCCTTCACTGGATGCACCGCAATGGCCGGTACTGGATGTACCGGTGGTAGATAATTCCACCCTGGATGGCAAAGTGATGTTCGGCTACCAGGGCTGGTTCAACCATCCGGATGATGGCGCCGGCCTCGGATGGATCCACTGGGGCAATTTCTACGAACCCCTCAGATCGACGGTGGATATGTATCCCGACATGCGTGAATACGGACAGGATGAGAAATATGATGCCCACCTTACATTTCCAGATGGTTCGATGGCACCCGTGTATTCTTCCTTCAACAGGAACAGCGTGGTACGGCATATGAAATGGGTGCGTGATTATAACCTGGATGGTGTGTTCCTGCAGCGTTTCATTTCCAATGCAGACAACCAGAAAGGAATGGATCACAAGGATTCAGTTACCACGCACATCATGGAAGGATGTGAGAAGTACGGACGCGTATTTGCAATCATGTATGACGGGGTGGCGAACCGTGTCGAGGATATGAAACAGGACTGGATGCACCTGGTGGATGACATCGGGGTGACCGAAAGCGACAGGTACCTGCACCATCGCGGGCTGCCACTCGTATCGCTCTGGGGATATTCGGTCAGGGATGAAGCAACGCCGGATCAACTGCAGGAGATGATCGATTTCTTTACGAATCCACCGGACCCCAAATACAAAGCTTCCATCAAACTGGGCGTCTTCTGGAACTTCTATGCACAGAGTGAATTCCAGGAAGCCTTTAAGCAGGTAGATGTGATCAGCCCCTGGTTTTCAGGAAGTACGGATTATGACAGGGGACAAAAATGGGGTGATGACAACAACGTGGACTACATACCCGTGGTGCATCCGGGATTTTCATGGCACAACCTGAAATATCCAGAACCCAGTGCTACGAAAAACAGGACACCAAGAGAAGGCGGACAATTCATCTGGGACGAAGTGAACGATGTGGTCCCGGTAAATGCAAAAAGCATCTATATTGCCATGTTCGACGAGATCGACGAGGGAACTGCCATGTTCAAACTGGCGGAGAATGACGAAATGATCCCGCGCGAAGGATACTGGCTCCCGCTGGATGAAGACGGATTTGACCTGCCCAGCGACTGGTACCTGAGAACGGCCAGCCTGGCCACACAGGTGGTGCGAGGATACGCCCCACTTGAACAGACACTGGGAACACCTCCCGAAGGGATCATGACCATCAGGATTACTGACGAGGCGAATGATAGTAACGATGGTGCCATGGAATTTATCTTTCCTGATTTTCCGGATGCAACCACCATTCAGATCAGCATCGACGGCGGCACAACCTTCGCCTACTTCACTCCTGATGATGCAGGAACCTTCATTATACCCGAACTTGATGCAGGAACCTACCCGGTGGTAGTAAGGCACGAAGAAGGATCACCTGAAATTGACATGGGAGATGTTACCATCAGCAATGTATTCAAAGGGCTTCCAGGCACGGCAAGCAATCCATTCCCTGCCAACAACCAAACCGGTGTCAGGTTAAATGCAGCACTGGGATGGACTCCTGATGTGCATGCTGTATCGAGCCACATCTATTTCGGCAATACGACATCGCCTGACTCGGTCACATACCAGTTCTCTCCCTCATACAGTCCTGGAGAACTTGAGCCCAATACCACCTATTATTGGCGTATCGACCAGGAGAACGGTTCCGGAAAAACCACCGGACCCCTGTGGAGTTTTACTACGGGAGGCACAGGCGGACCTGCTGATGTAGTTGTTCTGGATCATTGCGATGAAATAACGGGTTGGAATGGATCCAATGGAGTGGTAATTGATTCAGAGAACAGTCAGGAAGGGTTTTCCAGTCTCACATGTTCAGGAGCAGGAACGAACAGGTTCAATAAAAAATTTGAACCGCCCGTTAACACCTACTGTGACGAAAACAGCTATTTCAATCTGTGGTTGTATGTTTCCGATGTAACCACTTTCAACGGAGGCGGACAAATTGAAATTACAAGTTCAGGTAAAAATGATGTGGATGAATACAGCTGGAGTGTCCCCGATTTAAACCTGAATAATGGTTGGAATGAGCTACGTCTTAAGATCAGTGATGCATCCGTCAACGGCACGCCCGATTTGAGTGCCATTAACTTTTTTCGATTTTACCAGCATGTTTCTGAAGAAATTGTCACAAACATTGACTACCTCCACTTCAGCGACCTGGCGTTTTCCCGCATCAGTGCACCGGAAAACCTTACTGCTACAGCTGTTGACCAGGCTGTGATCCTGGACTGGGATGACAATGCTGAAACAGACCTGCAGGGATATAATGTCTACAGGTCCCTCACTTCCGGCAGTGGATTTGATAAAGTGAATACATCTCTTGTCAATGAATCAACCTATAACGATGGCTCACTTGACAACGGAACGACCTATTATTATCATGTTACAGCAGTGCACAGTTCCGGTGAAGAGAGCCAGGCAAGTAATGAGGTTTCCGCAACCCCGGGAGCAATTTCCGTTGCCCCGACACAGCAGTTGGAAGACTTTTCCATGTTCCCAAATCCCGCGAAAGACATCTGCACCATTCAATTTTCCCTGCAGGAATCTTCAAGTGTTGCAGTGACGATATTCGACACTGGTGGACGTGAATTACATCAGTTCATCACGAATGAACACTGGAGATCAGGATTCCATACCCTCAGGCTTCCGCTGAACGGCTTTGCCACGGGATCGTATATCCTGCATCTGAAGGTTGGAAATCTTCAGATGACAGAGGTGCTGGTGATAGAAGAATAATGCAACAAAGATCCAGGCAAGGCATTGTTTTTCCTGCAGCCATTCATCTGCAATTCAGCATAGAAAACTGAGCAGTGCTGCTTTGCCTGGATCCATGATGCTACAGTCAGGAATTGATCATTGAATGGCGATGGTTCGCCTGTAGCTGTTATTCTGGGTGTCGGTTATTTTGAGAATATAGCTTCCCGGTTTGATTTCACTGACATCAATGCCAGACTGATCGTTATATTCCCTGACAAGTTTTCCGGACAAGCTGAATACCTGGGCAGACTGTACTTTTCCGCCACGGATGTAGAGGTATTCGTCTGCCGGGTTCGGATAGACCTCAAAAAAGCGATCAAATCGCGGTCCGACAGTAGTATTTGTTATACAATCTTCCCTCTCAAGCAACAGAAAGTCAGTACTATGCTCGCACCCGTCGGAACGGGTGTAACTGATCTTATAGGTTCCGAACATCCCTGGTGTAAGTGCATCGGATATTTTCAACGACCTGGTGTTTGCAATGAACTCGTTGGGCCCGGTAACGGTCCATTCATAACCTGGCCCATCCGGTGAACAGAACAGGTACAGGGAACTACCCGGACATGCATAAAGTGTATCCGCAGGCTGTGCACCCTGCACTCCATCAAGCATCGGAACGACATCTATCGGCAGCACGTTGTTGACCAGGGTCACCTTGTTCAATTCTTTCGCACAGGTTCCATCAGCAAACCGGATCCACACCGGGTAATCACCAGGATCCAGGTCGAATATGGTATCCCTCCATTGGCCTCTTTCCGAGGTGAAATTCCAGGTAGCACCACTGTCCACACTTACCTGGATTTCTCCGGCATAAGGCAGGTCATTGCGCAGAAAAACAATTTTACCCCCCTCCTCGCAGGTCGCATTTACCCCATACACGTTTGCTTCCGGTTCAGCGTCAAAAATCGTATAAGGTCCAAGGTCCGTGGGAAAACTTCCGTCCGCATTCCTTACCCAGACATCGTACACACCTGTGGACAGGTTTTCAACCAACATTTGCGTTGACCCCTGTGGGGTTGCATAAGGATACGTCAATCCCCCGTCGATGCTGAATGCATAGTTCTGCCCGGAAGAAGTGAGGGGATAGTTGAGTTCCAGTATCCCGTTTTCCCCACCGCAATGCGCAGCAATTGGAACAGCAGCGAATACATCAATTCCATCAGGTGGTGTCCCGAGGGATGTCCTGTTATCGATATTTCCCCTGACCACCCCGGTTGCCTGCTTTGCGCAACGCAGGTACCAATCGCTGGGCAGATCGTAGCCATCTGCATCCAGGGCCAGCCAGTATCCCTGGTCGGGTGTTTGATGATCATTTTCAGCCAGCTTATACATGGCAGTCGATTCATCGATTTCGTCAAACATGGCGATATAAATGCTTTTTGCATTCCCACTGATCACACGTGTGGCCTGGGTCCAGAAAAAATTTCCTCCCCTCCTGGGTCTTTTGTTCGGCACATCATCTTTCAGGTTGGCCCAGGAAAAACCCGGCCAGATCACAGGCAGGAAATCTACATTGTTCCGGTCGCACCAGTCCTGTCCAGGCAACACATGGGCATTCATGAAATTTTCCTGGCCATCGTCATTTCCAAATCTCCCCACAGCCCATGGACTGATCACATCTGCCTGTGACATTTCATCCAGCCATGCAGGTCTTTCATGAAAATCATGATCCACTCCCAACATTACCGTGGCCCTGTATTTTTCAGGAGTAGATGGGCTCTTGAAAAAATCAAGCAATTGCTGGAGATCACTTTGCGGGAATTCCTCCCTGACTGAAAATCCCCAGATGGAGACCAGGGGCCTGCCCCGGTGGTGAAGATAGCTTGGGCTTTCGGTAATTTTCAGGTCATCCACAAGATGTTTCCAGTCATTGATAATCACCTGCATTCTTCCGGGATTGAAACCAGATATATCCCACATATTGGCAAATGCCCGTCCATATTTTTCACACCCCGCCATAATATTGGCAGTCACCGTATCCCGTGATCTTCTCATGTTGCTATTTGTGGTGTTCGTGACAAATCGTTGAAGGAATACGCCATCCAGACCATAATCCCTGACCCATTTCATGTGCCGTACTACGGTCTTCTTAGTGTATGCGGAATAGACCCTGACCGGTCTGCCGTCATCATAAGTAAAAAAGTTGTTTCCAGTCGGATAAAGTTCATCCTTTTCATATTCCCTGAAATCCGGAAACATATCGACCGTGAGGTCTTCCGGGCTGGACATGTCACCTCCCCAGTGTCTCCACTGGGCTAAATAAGATCCGTCATCCGGATGCAGGAACCAGCCCTGGTATCCGAACATCACTTTGCCATCGAGGGTGGAACAGTCTACAGGTGGAATATCGAGGGGGTCTTCTGAAATCACGGGTGAGCCAGTCGTTTGAAACCGGATATCATCGAGCTTGACCGTGACCGTGGAGGAGAGCTCCTGGTATATATTGAAATAGTTAATGGCATCCAGGTCAGGTGATCCTGTTTGTACTGCACCGGATAAGGGCAGCAACAGGTCGTTCCACCCGGGTTCGAGATCGATCAGTCCCAGTTCCCAGGCATATTCATCTGCATCCGAACCTCCGGAAGAACTGATTTCGATCTGACCGACAGAACCCATGGCTCCGGGATCCGATATATAGAGCCATAGCCGCAGGAAACCCGTTTCATCCACACCTGTAAACACCTGGGAAAAAGATTTTGTGAACCAGGTATTGCCTGATCCTGTGAATGTGAGCGAGGCGATACCCTCTTTCCGGTTTGTATGATCGGTTGTAATTTGATTGGATCCAGACCATAGATTGGACCTGTCACAACGTTGCAGAACGATCTGTCCCTGCAGTTGGACAAAAAAAAGTAACAGGAAGCCGATAACGAAAAAATGAAACCTTTGCATTGATCAGTATGATTTAGTCAGGAAACAAAAATAATTTCAGGATCATAAAAAACTCTTAAATACATCATAAAACGACCGGCTAAATACAGATTTCAGATAAGTTACAGGTCACGTGAAGGAAATTATCCAGGGTACCAACCCTGCAATATTATCAACATGCGGAATTCATTCAACGCACATATTTTAAAGAAAGTCTTTTGATCTATGGAAAACGTTGGTCAAGTACCTGGTTAAAGGATTTTGGATATTTCTCATCATACAGGTGAAGATATTCCTTTTCGAAATTATGATATGTAGTTTTTGCCAGACTGTGTTTCCCTATACGAGCCAGCGTATTACACTTGATGATCATGGCCTCTTCATTCACCATATCAAACATGAACAACGCATCAGTCATCTGTATAATGAATTCAGGATCCTGATTCTTTCCTTCATTCAAAATATATGCAATAATATTGTCAGTAATCTCGTTCGATATCTCCAATTTAAATTTATCAAGCCAATCAGCTTGTATATTCTGTAATGCCGGGCCATCCTGAATTATTCTTAGTAAAGCAACAATACCCTCCTTTGTATTTAGTAGTTTATTCTCAATTAATTGCAGATATGAATAATAGTCACAATAGATATCTTCAGGGTTAAACTCAAATTTCCAGTATCCGGTCTCACGGTTGATCTTGCAATTTCCAACATTCTCGAGTAAGGATTTCAATCTTCCGATGTTTACAGACCGGTTATTCTGCGCAGCCTTTGCGGATTTATCAAACCAAAAAACCTCATCCAGGGTCCTGGAAGACACACCCTTGCCCTGTCTGAGAGAAGTAAGCATTATAAATAAGAACAGCTCTTTAATCAGGGGAGTGAATGCGCTGGTAATATTCTTACCTTCATTATTCATCACCTGGAATCCACCGAAAATACTAATGGAAGCATTTGTATTGCCGGGCTGACTTTTCCTGGTGAAAACATCAACTGAATTGTGGCCGCCAACAGGAGGTACTTTTGCTTCCTGGCTTTCAGATTTTGTTCTGATTCTCCTCATGCGAAGCAATATGACGGTGATCCCTGCAAGGACCAGGACCGCAATCAGAATGAATAAAAGGAGAGGCTGTGAAGATCTTTTCTGCTCATAGGTGGTTCCGGTTTCCAACGGCGGATAAGATAACTGATGGATATTGACTTCCGTCCTAATTCCGTCATAATAAGCTGTAAACGCTACTAGCTGGCGGGCAACATCATCGTAATACAGATCAATTTTGGAATTAATATCGAGAAATTGAAAACTGAATGTATTTCCAATATATCTCATAGAGAAATCATCCAGTGAAATGGCAACAGCCTGAACCTCGGGATTTGTTTCGAATCTTGAGAACTTCAATCCAATCATCGTATTCCTGCTGGTGTCAATAACCATGGAATTCCCAAAACAGAAGGCATAATGCTCTCCCTTGAACTCATGGATTTTCTCGAACCTGTTGTCTATAAAAGAATAAGTAAGCAATTCATAATAATATCCCGGACTGATTTCCTGCTTGCCACTTTTGCTTCCATATCCCCCGAGAATATAAACTTTACCATCCAATGGGTTATATGCGCAACCCGCAAGATATCTCGGATAGAAAGTTCCATTGTAATCTATTGTAATAAATTGATTTTTCGCGTCATTAAATGCAAATAGTTTATTGACATAAGTCAATTGACCATACCCTCCAAACGTATATAACACATTATTTTCAGGATTAATCACGGCATTATGGTGCTTGTATTTCATGTCATCAGGCCCGAGTTGTCTTTTCCCCTGAAAACAATTCCCACCGGGAAACGGGCATTTTAGATCCTGAGCCAATGAATACAAAACCAGGTTATTTTTTATGCTGTCGTAAACTAGATTATACCAATCTCCCGGGTAGAATTTGTATTTTGGAGGAGTGGACAGCAGTTGATTATTTGTAAGATAAAATGCATATACAGAGTCCTCGTGGATGATCTCCATCTTTCTTTCTTCACTGTTAAAAGCATGTAATATTCTTCCTTCAAAGGAAAAATCTCCAACCAGTTTCCAGTTTGTGAAACTTTCCAGAATCCAATTGGGATTGCCTACATTGCCATCAAAATGATGAAGTTCTTCCATTACCACGGTTCCTTCCTTTTGATCCAAGGGCCATGAATATCTTAATTTATCATCCACGAACAGTTTGACATCCTTCAGGCTCATGTTCGGAAGATCAGTGGAATTGAATTGCCGGAACCTGTGCGCTCCGAAGAAAAGAAAAAGATTTGATTTGGTCTTGTTGAAAGAATATTCATCCTGAAACTCCTTGCCGTCAATCTTCAGGACAATCCTGTTTTCAGATTTTTTAATTTCGACGCCAACTGTAAACCACTCATCTGTCAATCTTGTAATCGGAATAGAAAAAACAATATCACTGACCTGGTCCCCGATGACAAGGTGGAAATTGTCCGCCTGGGTTGTATAGACCAGGTCAATATTTTGGTTATCAATAATTGCCCTGAACACATATCCAAAATATGATTGGTAATTTGGTATAAACCTGAGGTCAAATTCAAATGTGACGTCTGACTCAAAAAGGATGGGCTTCTCCGGAGTTAAATTTAAACTTGTCCTTTGATCCAACGGAAACCCCTGTCCGGTAAACCTTAACCCGGCAGGTTGTGCATGCGCAATTTGCAGATATAGGCCCCACCATATTAAAGTTAATACAACAGATACGAATCTTTTTACCATTATTGTCCTAGCTCTGAGAATCCTTAGCCAAATATACTATTTTCACTAAAGATAATGATTTAAAAAAATATGTTACGACAGATTTTTAAAAAAGCCTGGTCAGGACAGCATCAACCCGGGTTAGGTGAATCAACATCCCTGCCGCGCACACCGCACTAAAAGAATGAGGTTGCCCTCTTTCTGAAGACAACCTCATTTAATTTGGTGTTATGCGCTTTATAATCTATAACATTGAGCTAAGCGCCTGGTTCGGTCCTACTGAATGATGATCAATTCTTTGTAGCGTTGATCATTTCTGTCACGAACATCAATCACATAACTTCCAGGTTGAATATCGCTTACATCCAGCAGCGTCCTGTCACTCTGTTCCATAACTACCTGGCCAGAAATGCTGTAAATCCTTACAGACTTGACATCAATGCCCCTGATACTCAAGATCTCATCAGCAGGATTTGGATAGAGAATCATGTCTGCAATGTCATGGTTCTGCGCAGAAACAGGCGCAGCTGTGGTAAATACAAACGAATAAGGTTGTGCCAGCTGCACCCCGAACCGGTCCGTAGCCACTGTTCCAACGGTTACAAAATACTGCGTGGATGCAGTCAACTCATCGGTGCTGAAATAGGCAATTGAATTATCTGCATTCCAAATGAATTCAAATCCTCCAACCGCAGGTGTAAATTCAATTGATTTTTCAACACTGTCCGCTCTCATTCCTTTCGAGAACCGCAGTTCAAATGGAGTGGTTATCGGCACACCTGTCGCAAGGTTTGCGGGGAATGTATAACCAATTGTAGGTGGTTCCGGCAGGGTTTTGAACGTAAATGTAGTATCTGCCAGTATGTTCAGTCCATTCGTTCCCTTCAAATCGGTGGAAACCGCCACGACATAATCCGTGGAATAAGGCAGTTGATCGTAAGAGATGGTCAACTCGGTACCGTCTTCATTCCAGGCATCTGACCTGTTCACCACAGGAGGCGTGAATGTAATGGCACTTGCAGCTGTCGCCTGGTCGACAGGAACATCAAACTGGATTACATAATCATCGGTGGTTTCAACAGTCGTATCTGCATGTGATGGAGAAGTTGAAAGCACGGCCGGTGGTTTAGGTTGAGGCGCAACAATGTCAAACTCGAGGCTGTATACCCTGTACCCTACGTTCTCACCGGTATCGGCTTTGGTGAAATGCAGGATATCGGAAAAATACCGCATGTTGTAATCTGTACCTGAAATATACCCAGGGTCCGGATCTCCGGTAATATCCCAGAGTATATCGGTATCATGATCCCTGACGATGGCATGTGGAACACCTGGTCCACCTACATTTGTGTATCCAATCCTGGAAAAATTAATTCCCACATCTCCCGTAAGTGTAAATTCCATCCATTCTGTGGCTTCACCCGTATCATCAAGTCTACCCTGGTTTCTACCGCGGATACCAATTCCATGTCCTCCGTTGTATCCCAACTGCATCCTGCTTTCTCCTCTCATAATCAGTGAAAATGATGAGCCAAACAAGGCCTCGATTGTAGTACTCCCAATGGCTGCATTGTCCCAGTTGTTTACGGCATCGATTACCTCCTGAACAGTTGCCGGAGTGAAAGCATCCAGACTTACCTGGCCTGTAGGTCCAATGGTAAAATTTAATTCAACCCTTGGATCTTCAGCTTCTACAAAAGCCGGGTTGCTTGATGGTCCGCCACCACCAATTCCTCCAGTTCCATCAGATCCAACACCTGCACCTTCCGGATCCATAAGAAACTCAACCGTAATATCCTGTGCTTGTAGATTTGTAATAAGCATGCTCACTGCCATCAATACAACAGCAGAAAGAAATTTTATTTTTATTTGCCTTTTCATAATATTCTGATTTTTTTGATTACACCATTATTGTACTACAATCAATTTCCTGACACTATTCTCATTCCTGTCAGCTATTGTTACCACATAGCTGCCCGGCTCAATATTGCTCAGATCAATTTCCGTACGGTTCATTGTCGATTTCATCAATTGGCCGGTAAGACTGTGAATGTTTACGTCAGAGACATCAACGCCCCTGATATAAAGTACATCTGTTACAGGGTTGGGATACAGTACCAGGTTCTGCAGTTTGGCATTTTCTACTGAAACCACTGCAGCGGTTGTAAATGAAAATACAGCGGGCTCAGCAAACAGGACACCGTATGCATCAGCGGCATCTGTACTTAATGTTCCGGTATACTGCGTATTTCCTGCCATTTCTGCGGACGTTATAACCACCTTGGTGGCAGCTCCGTTCCAGCTGAATGACAGATCGGTAAGTGCCGGATCGAATGAAAGCGCATTTTGAACGCTATCTGTATTCATGGATCGTACAAATTCCACGATCATCGGACTACCAACTGGAACATTCTCTGCTCCGTCGACCGGGTAGGTAGACACAATGGTTGGTGCATCCGGCAAAGTCTGGAATGTAAATGTGGTATCACCCAAAGCATTTAAACCATTGAGCCCTTCAACCTCTTCCCCGACATGGACCGTGTACATGGTGTAATAAGCAAGATCGTCGAATGACAAGGTTAATTGTTTGCCTTCTTCGCCCCAGGTATCCACCCGGTTGGAAACTGCCGGCGTGATGCTGATGGCTGCAGAACTAACGGACTCGTTCATCGGGTTGTCAAAAATGATCAGGTAATCCGAAGTGATCGGCACCAGGGTATCCGCATGGGCAGGACTGGTGACCAGAACTGCCGGTGTTTTCGGCAATGCCTCGCGAAGCTCCAGTACCATACCGTATAATTTTGCACCTGCATCTCCAGCAATGGTATCGCTGGTAGTTACGGTGAGGGAATCTCCCCTGAACCTGATCAACATTTCCTCTTCAGGAACATTATGGAATCCAACATCACCTGACCAGTTCTCAACAAAATAATTTTCATCCGAATCATAATCCATCCATCTCAAGTGTCCCAGGTCATCTTCACCCAGATCATTAAGGCTGACGAATTCAAATTGTTCTAATGCCAGGCCAACATCGCCTTCCAGGATAAAGTAAATAAACTCTGAACCTCCGTCATCAATGCGCCACTGGTTCCGGCCCTGGACACCCAGTCCGCCACCAGCCTGGTTTTGGATCCGTTTGTTGGTTGTTACATGGAGGGTAAACGATGTATTAAAGAGCGAGGCAATATCTGTGCTTCCCACGTTATCACTGTCCCATGTATCCACGAGCGCTATATTGTCTGCATTTTCACTTTCTGTCGTTGCATCCACGGAGATGGTTCCTGAACCATCGATGGAGTAAACGAATGCCATGGGCTGGAGACCGTCCGGGTTACCATAGCTAACATCCGATGGATTCGGAAACTCAATGGCGAACCTGTTTGTGGGGAGTGGCATGGGTTCTGCTTCCACGACGTTAAATGTGAGCCCATAGATCCTTCCGCCCTCGTTACCGGAACTTCCTGTGATCGTGTCACTGGTCGACACAATAAGTGAATCCGTCTGGTACCGCATGGTCATTTCACCAGCGGGTAATTCAAAGATAGTATCACCTGTAAGAACCGGTGAATCCAGGTAATACGTTTCATCAGAATCATAATCCCAAAAACGGAAGTTGCCGTTGTCTTCTTCGTCGTTAAAATCATTATATGCAAAAGAGGTGAATTCCACACCAACATCGCCATATAAAATGAAGTATACGGATTCCGCTCCCCGGTCATCTATACGCCATTGGTTCCTGCCCTGTGTACCTAAACCGCCTCCACCGGTCTGTCGGCACTGCACGCGCCTGTCTGTTTCGATGACCAGGGAAAAACTTTTCCCAAAGAGTGCTTGATTGTCTGTGATACCCACTGAATCGCTGACCCAGGCATCAACAACCTTTTGCACATCTTCATTCAGGTTTTTTGAACTGGCATTCAGGGAAATCTCTCCGTCATTGCCGATCTGAAAATTCAAATTAACGGGTTCCAAGCCACCTGTAGCGCTGTTACCCGCGTCTACTGAATCATTTACAAAGGTAACAGTGACCTGTCCCTGTAAATTGACAAAGTAGGCGCTGACTGCTAATATAAATATTGCAGCAAAAACTTTTCCGAGTAGTTGTTTTTTCATAATCTCTGGATTTAATGTTTAGTTTTCAATATATTTTCAACTCAAATTTTTAATCGTAATAAACTGTAACCTGGTATTCTTCAAAAGTGACATCCGTATCAATAAATACCAGTGAATCATTCACCTGGTAATCGTCCGTTCCATCGTTATACACATAATCCAGGTAGATGGTCCGGTGCTTGTTTCCATTGTATGATTCCGATTCCGGATCGTCTTTCGAATAATAGGTTCCCGTGCCACTCACATCGGCAGTTGTTGTGTCAACAGGGACAACTAAAACACCCTGGCTGTCATGATCAAAGGTCAGCTGCATTTTAAAACGGGCATCATCAGCAGATGACAAACCCGCGGCATGGCCCATTACATTTTCTGTCATTGATGTTGTAGT
>CAYOSB010000058.1:0-16441 GCA_964406495.1 uncultured Bacteroidaceae bacterium
ATCATGAATATGGCCAGGAAGATCATGGCAGGGATGGCTCCAATCCAGTAAAAGTGGACCGTGGCCATACCATATTTTGCTCCCGAAGCTGCCATGCCAATCACCTCCAGCGCACCGAGATTCGCGGAAATAAATGCCAGTCCGGTTACCCATGCAGGTAAGGATCTTCCAGCTTCCAGGAAGTCGGTAGCATTCTTCATGTATTTTTTTAACGCCCATCCGATGCCCAGCACAAAGGCAAAGTAAATGATCATGATCGCATAGTCGATCCAGGTCAGGTTAAAAGTTTCCAGATTTGGTAGTGTTTCCATTATATAAGTATTTCAGGTTAGTTTATTTAAAAACTTTGCTAAAATAATATTATCTTGAAGATCAACCTACATTTTGTCAAAAGATTGATTATTAATTATTGGCCATTTACTGGTTAATTTTTGTCATTTTTAAAAATATGGAGTATAATTGGGGATTGAAAAACAGAAAGCGTAAAAATTACGCTAACTTTGAACCTGGTTTCTTTTAACTAACTAAAACGAAAACGGATTATGGCTAATTTAGACTGGATCGTACTGGGTCTGTTCGCCCTGGCACTCGTTGGTATTATTTTGTGGACCCTGAAAAAGAAGGACAAGGACACATCAGACTATTTCCTTGCAGGTCGGGATGCCACCTGGATTGCGATAGGCGCCTCAATTTTTGCCTCCAATATCGGTTCTGAACACCTCGTTGGACTGGCCGGTGCCGGCGCAAGCAGTGGCATGGCAATGGCCCACTGGGAAATGCATGGCTGGCTGATTTTGCTGCTGGGATGGTTGTTTGTTCCCTTTTATGCCAGGAGTGGCGTCTTCACTATGCCTGAATTTCTCGAAAGAAGATACAACAGCAATGCCCGTTCGTTTCTTTCGATCATTTCCATTGTAAGTTATATCCTGACCAAGGTGGCGGTTACCGTCTATGCCGGGGGGGTGGTGTTCAAGGATGTTTTCGGGATCGAATTCATAACGGTCGGAACATGGCAGGTCGACTTCTTCTGGGTCAGTGCGATCGGACTTGTGGTACTTACCGGCTTGTATACCACATTCGGTGGCATGAAGGCGGTGTTGTATACCTCCGTATTGCAAACACCTATATTATTGTTCGGCTCCATTGCCATTCTCATTCTCGGTCTGATCAAACTGGGTGGATGGGCAGAGATGATGGAGATCACCCGGGCTGTTCCTGCCAACGAGTTCGGGGATAACATGACCAACCTGATCCGCTCTCCAAAGGATCCTGATTTTCCGTGGACCGGGGTGATCCTGGGATCTGCGATTATCGGGTTCTGGTACTGGTGCACCGACCAGTTCATAGTTCAGCGGGTACTCTCGGGTCGCGATCAGCGCCAGGCAAGGAGGGGGACTATCTTTGGTGCGTATCTGAAACTTACACCCGTTTTCATCTTCCTGATCCCGGGCATGATTGCTTTTGCACTCACCCAGAAGATTGATCCGGAAACACAGCGTCCCATGCTGGACCTGGCAAGCAACGATGCCGCGTTTTCCACTCTCGTGAAGGAATTGTTGCCAAAAGGATTCACCGGTATTGTGGTTGGTGGGATCCTGGCAGCACTCATGAGCTCGCTGGCCTCACTTTTTAATTCTTCGGCCATGCTGTTTACGGTCGACTTTTATCAAAAATTCAAACCGAACGCCAATGAGCGGCACTATGTGATCGTAGGAAGATTGGCCACCATTGTGATTGTTATTCTCGGGATCCTCTGGATACCTGTCATGAAAAGTCTCGGAAAGGTACTATATGCATACCTGCAGGATGTGCAATCCCTGCTTGCACCCGGTATCGCTGCGGTATTTCTGCTAGGCGTGATAAGTAAACGTACCACACCCATTGCCGGCTTCACTGGCCTGGTAGTGGGATTCATCCTCGGGATGCTGCGCCTAGGCCTTAAAGTCTACTACGGGGATGCTGTGGGCGAGGGCTTTATTTACGACCTGATCGTGGCACCCAACTGGTTGCATTATGAGATTGCGCTGTTCTTCATCATCATTGTCCTGATGATGATCGTCAGTACCTTTACCGCAGCCAAGGATCCGGCATCTATCGAGGGATTGTATTTCGGATCGGCATCACCTGAACAACGTGCGCTTACCCGCGCCAGCTGGAACAAATGGGATGTGATCAATTCAGCAATCATCATAGCATTCATTATCGGATTCTATATCTACTTCTGGTAAACACATTCAATATTACTATGTTATATAGAGGCTGTCTCAACCTTCTGAGTCAGCCTCTGTTCAGTTTGCCCGGCATGGGCGATAACTATAGGGTGTAAGTCCCGAACGTACCTTGACAGTAGGAAACGTTAGCCAAAGGCAAGGGTGTCCAACGCGAGGAGGAATCTGAAGGAACCGAGGACGCAGGACGAGCTCACGACCGAAGGGAGTAACACTGCTGGCGGAAAATTCGCTCCAATCCGCTTCAATTCATAGTCTTGGTTGTTATACCTCCCCGGAGGGTATTCCGACGGTCCCTGGCAGCGCCCGGATGCCATAAAATTCTTTGTACAATAATGGTAGTTTCATTATCTTTGCAGGTGATGAGAAAAGCATTTTTCACAGGGATATGGGGCTTCAGTCTCGGAGCCATGGTAACTGTATCAGTTTCCGGGCAATCTGTGCTCAGTGCAGACCGTATGACAGTCACACAACAGGATACCATTACAGTAGCGGAAATCCCTCGAGAAAAAGCACCGGCGACCTTCGGACAGACAGCACCAGGGACCTATGGAGAAACAGCACCGGGAGCTGCTGATTTGAACAACTCAATTCCTGGCACCGGGGATGCAGTGAAGCGCATCTGGAATGAAATCGAAAACGATCCAACTGCAGATCAGCACATCCTTTCGAAAGCAATCACTCCCTGGTCGTTCTCCAGTCAGCTGGGAACCTCCTATATGTTCTCGCCTTATTTTGGTTCTGCAATGAATATGTATGCCGCCCCGCAGTTGAACTATGCAGCCACCGGGCGACTGGCATTTCATGCAGGCGTTTCTGTGGGTCGGACCGTTCCTTTCACCAGGGCCATTGACGAGGAAACACCCGTCAATGCGGGAATGACCAACATGTCGACATATGTCGCTGCATCCTACCGGCTTTCGGAAAATCTTGTTGTTCATGGCGCTGGAACCAAAAGCGTTGTGCTGGTGCCGGTCGACGGGAAATTACAGACAATGAATTTCAATGACCTTTCGATCGGGGCTACCTACGATTTTGGAAATTTTTCCATCGGGGCCACGATCCACCGCTCCGATGCACCTGGATACATGTCTCCCTTCGGCGGAGGAAGCAACATGTATGGTGCACCCCTTTTCTGGTAAACAACAACTACCTGCTGTCCGGGTTTGAGCAGTTCATCCATGCAAGGCGCTCCCCTCTTTCTGCCAGCTCATAACGTTTATTCCTGGACTGCGCCCGCCGCTGCTACCCGGTAGTGCAAACAGCAAGCATCTTTTCATGCGGCCCCTGTTCGGTGTAGTGATATATATCACATTTCCCGGTATTGACAGCTTTCTGAATGTTTCATATATTGACATTCCCTAAAACCCATCTTCATGAATGAAATATTGATTCCTTCCCCTGATACCATTCCTGTCCACTGGATATGGTTCCAGGTGCTGTTGGTGGTCACTTTCGTTATCCACCTGGTCCTGATGAATTTCATCCTCGGAGGAAGTTTACTCACCCTCTGGGATATCTATAGGCGCAGGGAGCACCAGGCAGCTTCCTCAGGCATACCCACATTGATCGCCCTGACGATCAATTTTGGTGTGCCCCCGCTATTGTTTGTGCAGGTACTTTACGGACATTTTTTCTACACGAGTTCAGTGGTCATGGCAGTGCCGTGGATTCTTGTGATCCCCATACTTATTCTAGCCTATTACGGTGCGTATGTGTATGTGAAGAATACCGGCAGGGCTCCGGGTTGGTCACGCACGGGCTTGATCGCATCATCAGTCCTGTTGCTGTACATTGCTTTTGTCTTTGTCAACAACAGTACACTGTCACTGGTTCCTGATCGCTGGGCAGTTTATTTTGATGATCCGGGAGGGTGGAACCTGAATATTGGTGAACCTACCTTATTCCCCAGGTTTTTACATTTCCTGATCGCAGCCATAGCCATTGGGGCACTGGGCAGGGCAATTTTTTACCGGTATTCGAAGAAGCATGAAGCCATGCGCACCAGGGAGGTGAAGAGAAACCTTAAAATCTTTGGGTGGATGACGATGGTCCAGGTAGCCATCGGCACCTGGTTCTGGCTCTCTATGCCGAAGGACATCTGGATGCTATTCATGGGAAAAAATAGTTATGCGACGGTCCTGATGATCATCGGCTGGTTAGGCGCATTGGGAATATTGCATATAGGATTTGCCGGAAGGCTCTGGCAGGGGATTGTGCTGGGATTGCTCCAGGTGGTGATTATGGTACTGATCCGTGATGTCGTGCGACAGGCTTACCTGGGTGCATATTTTCATCCCCGGGATCTTGAAAATGTGAGGGAAATCTCACCGCTGGTTGTCTTCCTTGTCATTTTCCTGGTGGGTGCTTATTCCATTTACTACATGATCCGCCTCATGCTTCAACCTAAAAATCAATAATTATGAATTATCCTGTCTGGTACCTTCCAAATATGGGTGGTGGATTGATGATTGCGATCATTGCCATTGCACATGTGGTGATCTCGCATCTTGCTGTGGGTGGTGGACTGTTCCTCGTTCTGACAGAAAGAAAGGCAATACGAACAAATGATCCTGCACTCCTGGAATATGTAAGAAAGCATACCTGGTTCTTCCTGCTGCTGACAATGGTTTTTGGTGGTGTATCAGGTGTTGGTATCTGGTTCATCATTTCGCTGGTCAACCCTGCAGCTACTTCGGCATTGATACATACATTCGTTTTCGGCTGGGCCATAGAATGGGTCTTTTTCATTGCAGAGATCATTGCATTATTGATCTATTACTACCGGTTTGGGAAGATGTCCTCCAAAAACCATATGATCATTGGCTGGTTATACTTCATATTTGCATGGCTGAGCCTTTTTATCATCAACGGAATTCTCGGTTATATGCTTACCCCGGGGAAATGGCTGGAAACCGGTAATTTCTGGCATGGATTTTTTAATCCCAGCTACCTTCCTTCACTGATCTTCAGAACATGTATTGCATTCATTTTTGCAGGAGTGTTCGGGTTGGTGACCGCGGCATTTTTAAAAGATGCGGAGTTGCGCATCAAGGTCTCCCGCTATTGCGCGAAATGGATGTATTTTCCGGTGCTGGTCCTGGGGCTGACCGGCATATATTATACACGAGTGATCAGTGAGGAATCTTTCCAGAACCTGTTTCATTACAACCGGGAAAGTTCACCATTCATCACCACGCTGATCATCGCCTCATTTGTACTGTTTTCGGTTGGCTTGCTGACACTGTTCAGGCTACCCCAGGTGATGCACAAGATCGGGGCATTCCTGCTCGTGGCAATTGCATTTGCCTGGATGTCAGGATTTGAATATATGCGGGAGATCGCACGAAAACCCTATGTGCTCTATGACAATATGTACAGTACAACAATTCGTGTCGGAGAAGAGGAGCTGGTCAGCAAAACCGGATACCTCGTTAATGCAAAATGGTCAGAGATCAGTGAAACAACTGAAGAGAATTACCTCAAGGCAGGCGCTGAACTGTTCAGGTTGCAATGCATGGCCTGTCATACTTTTGATGGATATAACGGCATTAAGAATCTCACGGATCAATTGACCCAAAGGGGCCTGGAAGCGCAACTTACCGGGATGGGGAAGGTGCGTACTTATATGCCTCCTTTCGTTGGCAATGAGATGGAAAAGCGCGCACTCGCTGCCTATATTTACCAGGTGGTGCAGGAAAAAGAACCAGCGGGGGTCGCGCCCTTTCAACCAGGTGATTGGACCCCGGAAACACTTCCATTTAACCAGGCGGGTGGTGAATATGTATTGCTGGCATGGAACGACCTTGGGATGCATTGTATTTCTGACAATGAGCGATACTTCAGTTTCCTGCCTCCCGCAAATACACTCAATGCCCAGCTGTTCAGGCGGGGAGCAAAACCCGGGATCGTAACAAGGAATGTGCTGGTCACATTTGCGCCGGAATCCGGGTATGCGCATCCGGAAAATCATTCGCTGTTCTGGGAATATGACCGGCAGATCTTTGGCATTGACCTGCCTGGAGGCATCGGTCTTGGTGGTAAGGCAGTGAAAGATACCATGGATCTTCAGGGCAATATATTTGCTGCCCACCTTATTCCCGTGATGCCCTACAGGGATGACCAGCGATACAATCCATACCCAGTATTCACAGTAAAAGCACAAGATGCAGCAACAGGTGAAATCCTGGCTGCAACAAAGGTAGTAGCCCCAACATCCACTGAAATGGGGTGCCGGAATTGTCATGAGGGTGGCTGGTCATGGAATGGTGTATCCGGCATGGCAGACCTCACGGCAAGGAATATCCTTGGTGCCCACGACCGCTACAATGCTACCACGCTGCTTGCTGATGCAGAGAATGGAGAACCGAAATTGTGCCAGGCGTGCCACGCAGATCCGGCAGTAGGTGCGGCTGGTATCGATGGGGTGCTCAACTTCAGTGCTGCAATACATGGATTTCATGCAAATTATCTTTCAAACATGGATCATCAGGCATGCAACATGTGCCATCCCGGGCGGGATGATGGAAACACCACCTGCTTCAGGGGACGGCACAGCAAGGTGGGACTTAACTGCACAAGCTGTCATGGCAGGCTTGAAGACCACGCCATTGGATTGCTGGCAGCACAGGAGAATATTGAATCCGCAGAGCGACTCGCGGCGAACCTTGAAACTGTATTTATAGCTGATAAAGCGGCTGTTATTCCACGTCAGCCTTGGCTCATGGAACCGGACTGCAGGTCGTGTCATACGAATTTTGCGATCAACCAGGATGGATACAGGGGAACTTCATTTAATATGTGGGCACCGGGATTCAGTGCATTATACAGGAACAGGACAGATACCCACGGTGTGATGTGCAGCGCCTGTCATGGCTCAACGCATGCGATCTACGGAGCAGAAAACAAATATGAATTGCATCGCGATAACCTGCAACCACTCCAATACCAGGGACTGGCAGGCACGATCGGAACCAGGAACAGTTGTGAGGTGTGCCATATAAAAAAGATGGATCAGAACGGGCACCACCGCAACATGGTGAACAGGGAAGACCAGGTGGCTATCGTCCGGTAACAGATCAACCTCGGGGTGATGGCTGAATTCCATTTCCGGGAAATGGTTTTCCCTATGCCGGGCTGGGGTTTTCATATTCCTTTGGTTTGTTATATCTTCGAACCAAATTAAAACAGAGAATTTATGACACGAAGATGCGTATATGTGCTGGTCCTGGTAATCATAGCCCTTCCAGCTACAGCCCAGAGAAAAGTGAAACTCAAGACCCAAACAGACAGCCTTTCGTATATGGTGGGCATAAGTATGTACCAGGGGGCGCAGCAATTCCAGCTCGACCTGGATTATGATATGGTAGCAAAGGGATTCCTGGCTGCGGCAGATAGCAATGCAGTTGTGGATGGTGAAACAGCTAACAACTACCTGAGGGGGGCTGCGGAACAGGCGCAAACGGCAGCGCTGGATAAGGTCAGGGAGGAAGGAAGAAAATTCCTCGAAGAGAACAGGCAGGCTGAAGGGATTATCGAAACGGAGTCGGGACTGCAGTACCGTGAGATTGAAAAAGGAGAGGGAGCATCTCCCTCTGCTGACGATGAGGTGGTCGTTCATTATACAGGCTATTTGCTGGACGGCACAAAATTTGATTCCTCCCATGACCGGGGCGAGCCCGCTCAGTTTCCAGTGAACAGGGTTATACCCGGCTGGACCGAAGTATTGCAATTGATGAAGCCGGGAGCTGAGTACATGGTATATATCCCACCCCAACTGGCATACGGAGATCGACAGATGGGTAACGACATTCCCGCTGGCTCCACCCTGGTTTTCGAAATAGAATTACTTGAAATCACCGATTAACAGTGGACAGGCCAGAACATCAGATACTGATCATTTTTGGAGCGTCGGGCGACCTCGCCAGACGCAAGCTGGTGCCTGCATTGTATGCATTGTATGCCAACAAGCTGCTTCCCGAAAAATTTGCGATCCTGGGGATCGGTCGTACCAGCTATGATGATCATTCGTACCGTTCCTACATGGAAGAATCGTTACAGGAATTTGCCGATAACTTTAACAGGGAAAAAGATTTTATCAGGATGCTGCACTACCTGTCGATGGATCCTTCAGAGGAGTCAGATTACAGCGACCTGGTGAAAAAACTTGAAAAGATCGGACAAATTACAGGCATACCTGGCAGGTATATTTTTTACCTGGCAACTCCACCTTCGTTATACGAGCTGATCCCGTGTTACCTGCATAAACACAACCTTACCTCTGAGAAGGATGGAACATGGAAACGTGTGATCATTGAAAAACCATTCGGCCTTGATCTCGCATCTGCAAAGGATCTGAATAAAAAGCTCCTCGAAGAGCTTCGGGAGGACCAGGTGTACAGGATCGACCATTATCTTGGCAAGGAAACAGTGCAAAATATCCTGGTAACGCGATTCTCGAATGGTATCTTCGAACCGCTGTGGAACAGGAATTATATCGACCACATTGAGATTACATCGGCTGAGAGCCAGGGAGTGGGAACCAGGGGTGGTTATTACGACCGGTCGGGGGCACTCAGGGATATGCTGCAAAATCACCTCCTGCAATTAGTTGCACTGGTGGCCATGGAACCACCTTCAGAAATTCATTCCGATACCATCAGGAATGAAATGCTGAAGGTTTTCCAGTCACTCCGGCCGCTGAAAAAAGAACAAATAGAGAAATCCGTGATCAGGGGACAGTATGGTGAATCACATGTCCGTGGCGAATTAATGCCGTCCTATCGTGCAGAAAAGGGTGTCCCGGAAGACAGCCGCACGGAAACATTCGTCGCCCTGAAGTTGTATATCGATAACTGGCGCTGGGGAGGCGTTCCATTCTACATACGCACAGGAAAGCGGTTGCCCACCAAGGTCACCGAGATCGTGATCCATTTCAAACCTTCGCCACATACCCTTTTTTGCAGCGAGAATGCAGGGTATAACTCCGACAATCAGCTGGTGATCAGGATCCAGCCGGATGAAGGGATCCTGTTGAAGTTTGGCATGAAAGTGCAGGGTGCCGGGTACAATGTGCAGAATGTGAACATGGATTTTCATTACGAGGACCTTTCAAATGCCGATATCCCGGAGGCTTATGAACGACTGCTGCTCGATTGTATGCAGGGTGATTCCACGCTCTATGCACGTGGTGACGCAGTAGAAGCAGCCTGGCGATTCGTTATGCCCATTCTTGAGCGATGGAAGGAGGATCCGGATTTCCCACTTAATGGATATCCATGCGGGACCTGGGGACCGGAACAGTCTGACCAGATGATCGAGGGAGCAGATATGACCTGGCGTTATCCCTGTAAAAACTTTGCCGATGATGGATTATATTGCGAGTTATGAGCACATCGCCCAACATAAGGATATTTGCGGACAAGCAAATACTTGCCGAAAGCCTGGCAAATGAATTCCATGACTTGGTGAATCGTCTTGCAAGGGAGAAAAAGCAGGTAAATATTGCGCTTTCAGGAGGAAGTACGCCCAGCCTTTTCTTCCGTGCAATGGTTGCAATGGAACCAGGAATCGACTGGGGCAACATAAGGTTCTATTGGGTAGATGAGCGATGTGTTCCACCGGACCACCCCGAAAGCAATTTTGGAGTGGCTTATCGTGAATTCCTGTCGCCATTGAATGTTCCGGAAGACGCATATTTCAGGATAAGAGGAGAAAATGACCCGGCGGAGGAAGCAAAACGATACGGTAAGCTGATCCATGCACAGGTGGGCACCGATGCAGCCATTCCTGTTTTTGATATTATTTTCCTGGGAATGGGAGCCGATGGTCATACGGCCTCGATTTTCCCGGACCAGTCGCAATTGTGGAATGAACCACAACTCTGCACCATCGGTGTGCACCCGCAAACAGGACAGCACAGGGTAACCTTCACCGGCCGGCTGATCAATGCTGCGACCAGGGTTTTGTTCCTGGTAACCGGCCAGGAAAAAGCGGCCATCGTTCAGGAAGTAGTTACGCGGACCGGCAACTATGCAGATTATCCGGCTTCACTGGTAGCTCCGTATCAGGGCCAGCTGGAATGGTTCCTGGATAAGGCTGCTGGAAGTGCGGTGGGATGATGTTGTTGAGGACCCGCAGACCCGGATACTGGCTCAGCCAGGTAAGTGAATCCAGACAGTGGACTGAACCGGGTTGTTGAAGGGAATAATGCGTAGCTTAGAAACAAAATTTCATAATCATGACGCTAACAACGCTCGAAGTTGCCAGGGAACGCGACCAAAAAGATCCATTGAGGTCCTACCGTGCGCAATTCAGGATTACGGATGAACAGCTGATCTACCTGGATGGAAACTCACTGGGAAGGTTGCCGGGAAAGGCATTTGAAAGTATTAATGATACCGTTGAGCATGCATGGGGCGACCGGCTCATCAGGTCCTGGAACGAAGGCTGGTATACACAGAGTTTTACACTGGGCGACAGGATCGCAGCCATTGCCGGGGCTTCAGCAGGAGAGGTCGTTGTTTCCGATTCAACTTCAGTGAATCTGTATAAACTTGCAGCTGCAGCCCTGAAGAAACAGCAGGGAAGAAAGAAGATCATCACAGACAACCTAAATTTCCCATCTGATATCTATATCTTCCAGGGTCTTGTGGAGCAAATGGACGGCGAACATGAGCTCATTGTGCTGGAATCTGAAGATGGAATGGCCATCCGGACGGAACAGCTGGAGGAGGCCATTGATGAGGACACAGCGCTGGTCAGCCTCTCTCACGTGGTCTTCAAAAGCGCATTTATGTATGATATGGAGGCAGTGACCCAATTGGCCCATCGCCACGGAGCAATGGTCTTGTGGGACCTCAGCCACAGTATCGGTGCAGTGCCGGTGGAACTGAACAGGGCAGGAGCAGACCTGGCAGTGGGGTGTACCTATAAATACCTCAACGGCGGTCCGGGCGCCCCGGCATTCCTGTATGTAAAGAAGGAGTTGCAGGACCAACTGCAATCTCCCATCTGGGGTTGGTTCGGTGAATTATCGCCCTTCGAATTCGGACTTAAATACAGGCCCGGAAAAGGGATCAGCAGGTTTCTGACGGGGACTCCGCCAATCGTTTCTATGGTAGCATTGGATCAAACGCTGGGAATGTTGATAGAGGTTGGGATGGAGCAGGTAAGAACCAAGAGCATTCATCAGGTTGCCTTCCTTGAGGAGCTGGCAGAAGCCTTCCTTTTTGGACTTGGTTTCTCGCTGGGATCACCGTCAGACAAGCACCAACGCGGATCGCATTTGTCGTTGCGACATCCCGAAGCGTTCAGGATCAGCCAGGCGCTTATCGATCCGGAAATTGGAAATTTCCAGGTCATCCCGGATTTCAGGGAGCCCGACAACATCCGCCTGGGAATCACACCCCTGTACACCACTTACGAGGAAATCTACCTGGCTGTCCAGGAGATGCGGATGATCATCGAGGAGGGTCTGTACAAAAACATTTCAGGTGAGCGGGGAGCAGTCACCTGATTTTCAATTCAATATGATATTTTTTATATTTGGATGCATATTACCAAAAACAATCATTCAAAAATTCCATAGCCATGAACTACAGACAACTTGGAAACACAGGACTGGATGTATCAGAAATAGGCTTCGGTGCCTGGGCCATCGGTGGAAGCTGGGGAACACAAAACGTAACTGATTCATTCGATGCGCTGGAAACTGCCCTGGATCAGGGAGTGAATTTCATTGATACTGCGGCAGGTTATGGCAATGGAAAAAGTGAGCGGATCATTGGGGACTTCCTGGGAACAAGGGAAGAGGAAGTGTATGTGTGCACCAAAACACCTCCTGTACCAGGGAAATGGCCCCCTTCCCCATACGATGATATAGATGAGAGATACCCCGAAGCTTATCTTCGGGAAAATGTCGAGGAGCGTCTGAAGAACCTTAAGACTGAGAGCCTGGATATTTTGTTACTGCACACCTGGACGCGTGCCTGGAACAGGAATCCCAAAGCGCTGGAGATTCTCCACAAGATGAAGCATGAGGGACTGATTAAAAATGTGGGCATCTCCACGCCTGAGCATGACCAGAACTGTGTCGTATCGCTGATGCAGGAAGGGTTGCTGGATGCGGTGCAGGTAATCTATAATATTTTTGAACAGGAACCTGCTGCAGAATTGCTGCCGGTGGCTAAGGAGAAAAATGTGGGAATTATCGTCAGGGTCGCTTTCGATGAAGGGGTACTTACCGGGAAGTTCAAGGGTGACGAAGAATTTGAAGATGGAGATTTTCGTCAAAAGTATTTCGCCGGGGACCGCTTGCAGCGGGCAGTGGATCGCGTAAAGGATATTAAGGAGGAGTTTGGTGACAGCGGATATTCCATGGCAGAGCTGGCACTGAAATTTTCCCTGGCTCATCCTGCTGTAGGTACGGTCATCCCAGGCATCCGTAACAGGGAACAAGCCCTGAAGAATACAAAAGTTTCAAAACTACCCGATCTGAAAGCGGACACTCTGATCGGTTTGCGTGAGCATGCATGGAACCGTGGGTTCTGGTATTCAGGTAAATAATGTTTCCTGGAATTATTATCTCAGGAATAACGCTTATCCTGGAACATAGATCATGGGAAGAAGTGATCAGATGAAAGATAGTCTTTCATAACGGCAGCCTTTTTTTTGTATTTTTGCGCGAATAAAAATGTATTATGAAAAAAGCAGAGATCCACACAGAAAAAGGCGTGATGCATGTCGAGTTTTACGACGAAGATGCGCCCAATACCGTTGACAATTTTATCAAGCTATCCAAAGAAGGATTTTATGATGGCCTGACATTCCACAGGGTGATCCCTGATTTCGTCATCCAGGGCGGTTGTCCGGATGGAACAGGAATGGGCGGCCCGGGGTATACCATCGATTGTGAACTCGATGGTGATAACCAATACCATGACCGGGGTGTGCTTTCCATGGCACATGCCGGGAGAAACACGGGCGGATCACAATTCTTTATTTGTCACAGCCGCAGGAATACCCAGCACCTTGACCGCAACCACACCTGTTTTGGGAAAGTGGTGGAGGGACTGGAAGTGATTGATGACATCGGCCAGGGTGACCGGATCGAGAAGATTGTTGTTACAGAGGAATAGTTTCCGGATTTTTACCGGAAGGGTATTGGTCTCATTCAGGATGATGATGCACGCTTGCTGCAATAACCAGGGGAGCATTTAATAACCGATAGTAAATGTTTTGCCAGTGAAAATAAGACGACTGAATATTTTCCACTTCTGGATCATTTTCCTGGTGATCCTGGCCTTGCCCATCGCGCGTGAATGGAGATTGCTGCTCAATGGCGAGCGAGTGGAAGGAACGGTGGTGGAGATGAGGAAGTTTGGACCCGGGGAAGAAGACCTGATCAGGCTGACGGAGTTCAGGGCAGTCATCGAATATGAATTCAGGGGAACATCCTATACTGTCATCGGACCTGAGAACATGAAATACGATATTGGGACGAAGATTCCCCTGATCATTCATCCTGAAAAAGAAGATAAGTATATTATCGCCAGCATTACAGGATTTTATATTCACAGGAGATCGATCACCCTGATCATAGTGCTGCTGCTTTGGATAGCCATCTATACCACAATAGCACAGATGCAAAAGGGAACAAAGAGAAAACAAAGAGGCAGACACTACACCGGCGGCAGAAACCATACAGTGGGCAGAAACCTCTCCGGCGGGAGAAACCTCACCCGGGGTAAATAACAATACAGGGACAGATAACACAGCAACAGCTGTTAATATGCCAGGAGAAACGAGCACCGCAGAAGCAGCATGCACATTTCAACATATACAGGTACAACAGATCAATGAAACACAGATGCAATCAGCCATTTGACCCTTCAAAACTTCCCTTTTTTTATGGCTGGATCATCCTGGCTGCTGGGACCATTGGCATGCTGATGAGTGTACCGGGTCAGACCGTGGGTGTATCGGCATTTACCGAGTATCTTTTAAAGGATTTGCAGATTGACCGGGACAATCTGAGCCTGGCCTATCTTTTTGGCACGCTCGGTTCCGGGCTGATGATCACCCGGGCCGGGAAATTATATGACCGCTACGGGGCCAGGGTGATGGCCTTTATTGCGGGTGTGATCCTGGGGGTCATGCTGCTTTTTCTGACCAGGATCGATGTAATGGCAACAGCCCTTTCCGGGCCCGGATTTCTTTCCCCTGCGCTGGTTACTTTTGTACTGCTTGCCATTGGTTTCTGGGGGATCCGGTTTTTTGGACAGGGGATGCTGACCATGGTGTCGCGGAATATGGTGATGAAATGGTTTGACAAACGCCGGGGGATGGCCAATGCAGTTCTTGGTATTTTTACAGCATTCGGGTTCTCCCTGGCTCCCCAGATCTTTGACCAGATCATCGACCAGTTGGAATGGCGCGGTGCCTGGGTGGCACTGGCCATTGCTGTGGGTATTGTATTTGCCTTTTTTGTGCTGGTTGTCTTCAGGGACAACCCGGCAAGCTGTGGTCTGAAGCCCGATGGAAAGCTCTCGGCACGGCAAAAACGCAAACGTCCGCCCAGTCTGCCGGATCATGATTTTACACTCAAAGAAGCCAGGTCCACCCTGGCCTTCTGGGCCTTTACGCTGGCTTTGTCACTGGCGGCTTTGTATGTCACAGGTCTCACCTTTCACGTGGTCTCCATTTTTGAGGACGGCGGGATGGATGAAAACAGGGCCCTGGGGATCTTCCTGCCAACCTCGTTTATTGCCATGTCGATCCAGTTTGGGTTCAGCTACCTGAGTGACTTCGTGAAATTAAAATACCTGCTGATGCTCTTTGTAGTGGGGATGCTTGTTTCTTCTCTCGGATTGCTGGTCCTGGGCGGCGCCGGGGCAGGGTATTTCCTTCTGATCGCCGGTAACGGCATTATCTGGGGACTGTATGCGGTGCTGATCGGCGTCACCTGGCCCAGGTTTTTCGGACTCAAACACCTCGGCGCCATCTCCGGATTCTCACTCAGTTTTACCGTGATCGGTTCCGCCATGGGGCCCTATCTTTTCAGCCTTTCCTTCAAATATTTTGATGGTTATGGTCCGGTTGCATGGCTGTGCCTGGGGATTGCAGCCCTTCTGTTTTTGCTGGCCTTCCGGGCAAACAATCCCGGAGCGGTTGCGCGATGAGGGAACCCTGGCACTGCTGTTGATTGGAGTGGCACCTGCCCTTAGTGCCCAGGTGGATATGACTGTGATTTCAACTGCGGGACGTTTGTCGAAAAAGCTCGTGTTACCCATGCAGCTATCGCCATTGACCGGACTGTATATATACTGGGCGGATGGAAAACGCCATGATTACCAGGAGATGTACCCATGCGAAATCTGACCGAACTCAAACTCGGCAACATTACCCTCGATTCGCTACCCCGGCTGCAACGATGGTTTCTTCAAGGTCGTCCCCGCTGTTCCTCCGAACCAGATTCGAAACGCGGCTGGCTCTCCTGAAATCATCCAATCTTACAAACCTCCTTTCCATTTGGGACGATACCGTTCGATTTTGAGACGATACTGTTCGACATAAGCATTTCTGCTTCATAATTTTATTGATAGCGTTTCAGTGGCAATCGGGCAATCACTTGAAGCCTTCCCGAAATTGCATACAAAGGCATGAGCATGAGAATTTTTAATTGTCCTTTTAAGTGTGATCCCCTGGTGGACTGTATCAACAATAGAAACCTTAACAATCTAAATGAATACCTATGAAAAAGTTACTGATTCTTTTCGCCGCGATGCTCATCACCATCCCGGCACTTTCACAGGAACGATCTAAGTTCCTGTATATCCAGTTTGCGGACAAATCGATTACAACTACTCCTTTCTACAAGGCATTCGGGAACAACTTCGATCCGGCCGTTACGCTCGGCTGGGGCATCGAATACTCTAAGAAGGGAAACTCTGTTCTGTTCCAGACCGTGGAGATCAACGGGTATCGTACCGAATATGTCATCCAGGGAGCGAGCCTGATCTCCAGTTTCGGCTACGGATACCATCACGGATCAGGCATATTCGGGGAAACATCACTAGGTATCGGGGCAGGAGGCTTTACACTTACCCGTGAGACATTCACACTGAATGATGAAGACGTTTACACGGAATCGAAGCCGCTGAATTTTGCTGCGTCCATACCTTTCGACCTGCGCCTGGGATATGATGCCGGCA
>CAYOSB010000058.1:16451-16753 GCA_964406495.1 uncultured Bacteroidaceae bacterium
GGCAGGATTTCCATCTATCTTTCATACAGGTATGTATTGATGGGTCCCTATGCGGATAATCTGCCATTGCTGCCATTATCGCTTACCGGGATAGGTCTTCGCTATGACCTGAAAACAGGAATATGAACCATAAAAACACAGAGATCATGAAACGCAATATGTATATTTTAGCAGTACTTGTATCCTCGCTCATACTGGTATCATGCGAGGAGCCGCAGCTCGATCCGGTTCCGTCCTGTAACATTGGAGGATCCGTTGATTATACCACGAATCCCAATAACGACCTTTACCAGGATATCCTG
>CAYOSB010000059.1:0-16688 GCA_964406495.1 uncultured Bacteroidaceae bacterium
GAAAAGAATGCTTCTCTGAAACTGAAAGATATCAAACGCGATATATTGATCATCTACCAGTCACGCCCCATATTTTCGGTCTGGGAAGAACTGCTGGAAAGAAAAGAACATATTGCTATTGTGGTAGATGATTTTGGCGGATTGGAGGGTGTGGTAACCATGGAGGATATTATCGAAACCCTGCTTGGATTTGAGATCCTGGATGAAACAGATACCGTTACTGACATGCAGCAATTTGCCAGGGAAAGGTGGCAGAAACGACAGGAGAAATACAAGTATATTACTGGTTACCAGGAGCCAGATAACAATTCCGAAACTTAAATCAATTCTAAATTTCTACCCGGCATATCAAAACCGGGTGTTCCACTCCGATTATTTGCTATGTTTGTTCCATCACCAACTCAACCAAACCTATGCCTAGTTTCGTTATTAATGAAAAGTGCGATGGTTGCAAGGCACTGGACAAAACGGCATGCCAGTATATCTGCCCAAATGACCTGATGGTCCTTGACAAAACTTCGAATAAAGCTTATAACCGCGCAGTCGATATGTGTTGGGAATGCTATAGCTGTGTCAAGATATGCCCCAACCAGGCCATCGAGGTGCGCGGTTATGCCGACTTCATGCCACTTGGAGCTGCAGTGCAACCCCTGCGCAGTACAGATACCATCATGTGGTCTGTGCGATTTCGCAATAAGCAGGTCAAGCGTTTCAAGTTTCCTATCCGCACCATCCCGGAGGGAACCCTGTCACCTGGAGGTGGATTCAGTAACGGGGAAGGCGATCTGGATGGACCTGAACTACGCACAGAGCCGGAAAGCCTCGGAACAGAATTATACAAAAAATAACTTTTCGGAAGAATGAATGCAGCGAACTTTGAAACCGTATATGTCGAAACCGACCTGTTGATCCTGGGAGGCGGTATGGCGGCATGCGGCGCAGCCTTTGAGGCTTCACACTGGGCAAAAATGAACAACCTGAAGATTACCCTGGTGGACAAGGCAGCCATGGAGCGCAGTGGAGCAGTGGCCATGGGACTTTCAGCGATCAACCTCTACCTGGGCTTGAAAAACGGGAAGAACACCATCGAAGATTACGTCAACTACGTGAAGAATGACCTGATGGGCATTGCGCGTGAGGACCTGGTGGCGAATATCGCCAGGCATGTGGATTCATCGGTACACCTCTTCGAGAAATGGGGGTTGCCCATCTGGAAGGATGATGATGGAAACTATGTAAACGAAGGCCGCTGGCAGATCATGATCCATGGCGAAGCCTACAAGAACATTGTCTCCGAAGCAGCGAAAACTGCACTGAAAGAACTGGGTGAGAACGGGGAGTATTATGAACGTGTTTTTATCACTGAACCCATTATGGAAAATGGTCGCTGTGTAGGTGCTGTCGGGTTCAGTGTCCGTGAGATGAAATTTTACGTATTCAAAGCAAAAGCAGTACTCGATACGATGGGAGGTGCCGTGCATATCTTCCGTCCACGTTCCGTGGGCGAAGGATTGGGACGCTCCTGGTATCCTCCTTTCAACTCAGGTGCAAGTGCCTATTTTACTTTGAAGAGCGGAGCAGAGATGACCTGCCAGGAGGTCCGTTTTGTGCCGGTAAGGTTCAAGGATTCCTATGGTCCGGTGGGTGCCTGGTTCCTGTTATTTAAATCGAAGGCCACCAACGCCAAAGGGGAAGATTATATGGAAACACGCGCAGGGGAATTGGAAAAATGGGCTCCCTATGGAACGGCAAAACCCACTCCGGCCAACCTCAGGAACTACCTGATGCTGCTTGAACTGGAAGAAGGCAATGGTCCTATCTACATGCGTACCGAAGAGGCCATTCAGAAACTGGTGGCTGAAATACCCGATGAAAAAGAGGCCCGGCGTAAATTGAAGCACCTGGAATCTGAAGCATGGGAGGATTTTCTCGATATGACCGTGAGCCAGGCTTTGAACTGGGCAGCACATAACATTATGCCGGAAGAATCTCCTTCCGAGATCTCTGCCTGCGAACCGTATTTCATAAGCTCCCATTCAGGCGCATCCGGTGCATGGGTAAGCGGACCCAAAGACCTGGGTGATGATGAAACACACTGGGGATACGACAACCTTACTACAGTGAATGGACTCTTCGCAGCTGGCGATGCTTCCGGCGCATCCTCACATAAATTTTCCTCCGGCTCGTTTACAGAAGGAAGAATCGCCGGGAAGTCCGCCATCGCCTATATCGTTGACAATCCCGAAATTCCGGAAATTCCTGGTGAACGTATCAATGATCTGAAAGAGATGGTGTTCCGTCCCCTGGCGATTTATGAAGAACATAAGGACTTTGCCAACGATCCGGATGTGAATCCCAATTTCATCAAGCCAAAAATGTTTATGTTCCGGTTGCAGAAAATCATGGATGAATATGCAGGGGGAGCATCGGTGGGATTCAAAACGTCGGAAGACTTGCTGAACAAGGGATTGGAGTTCATGCAATTCATGAAAGAAGATGCTGAAAAGCTCGCTGCTTCAGACCTGAATGAGCTGATGCGGTGCTGGGAGAATGTGCACCGCATGTGGCAGGCCGAATCACATATCCGGACCATGTTGTTTCGTGAAGAGACCCGTTGGCCTGGTTATTATTTCCGTACCGATCACCCGGAAATGAAGGTGGACTGGGAGGTATTTGCCAATTGTAAATGGAACCCCGAAACGGGCGAATGGGAAATGATCCGGCGGAGAGTGCCTGCAATGATCACGGGGAACCAGTAGCCGGGAAAAACACTAAGGAAGATGAACCTCGGTGAGGCAGAAGATAAGTAAAATGGACCTTGACAACATACAACCTGTTCTTGTAATCGGCGGAGGTATTGCCGGTGTGACTGCTGCCGTTGAACTGGCGGAGGCCGGAAGGGAGGTCATACTTGTGGAGAAGGAACCCTACCTGGGTGGGAACGTGGTGAAAATGCACAATTATTTTCCAAAGCTCTGCCCGCCTGCCTGCGGCATGGAGATCAATTTTCGAAGGATCAGGAACAACCGCAGGATCAGGGTGATGACAAAAAGTGAAGTCATGCATGTGTCCGGACTGCCGGGCAATATGACCGCAATCATCCGAACGACTCACCAACTTGTCAATGACCTGTGCACTGCGTGTGGAGATTGCGTGGAAGCCTGTCCTGAAGAACGTCCCGATTCCTTCAATTATGATTTCGGAACAACAAAGGCGATCTACCGCAACCATCCGCTTGCCTTTCCACAGAAATATGAGATCGATGAAGCATATTGCAAAGGCACTGCATGCAACAGGTGTGTTGAAGCATGCAGCTACGATGCGATCGACCTGGCAGCCCAGCCGGGGGAGACAAAGCTTGAGATCCATGCTGTGATCTCTGCAACAGGCTGGAAACCCTATGATGCCAAATTGATTGCTGGCCTGAACTATGCCGCTTCCAAAGATATCGTGACCAATGTCGAATTTGAGCGGTTGCTTTCAGTTACAGGTCCCGCAGAAGGAAAACTGCTACGTCCCTCGGATGGCCGGCCACCCCGTTCCGTGGCGTTCGTTCAGTGCGCCGGATCGCGCGACAGGAACCACCTTCCATATTGTTCTGCCGTATGCTGCGCTGCTTCATTGAAGCATGCACTGAATATAACAGAATTGCTGCCCGATACAAAAGTGACGATCTACTATATCGACCTGCGTGTTTCGGGACGGAATGAGGATTTTCTAGTGCGCGCTGAGCAGGCTGAACAGGTGCGCCTGGTCAAAGGCAAGGTCGCTCACGTGGAACCGGGCGGTACGGAGGGTGAGTTGCTTGTGGAGGCGGAGGAGATCGCCACGGGATACAAAAAGAAAGAACGCTTCGATATGGTGGTACTCGCTACCGGAATGGTGCCTTCAAAAGGGATTCCAGACATGCAGCAGAACGAGGCGGGATTCTATGCTTCTGCTCAGCCCGATGGCCTGTATCCGGCCGGATGCGCATATCGGCCGCAGGATGTGTCCGCTACAGTGAAGGAGGCCACAGGAGCAGCAATCCGGGCAATGAAATAAAGATCAATAAAGTGAGTAAGAAACTTGGAATATACTTTTGTAAGGGATGCAGGATCGGAGAGGCACTGGATGTGGAAAATCTCTCCGCAAAAATGCAGGATGAGCTGCAACCCCATTCTTGTATGACCCACCAGGCGCTCTGCTCGCCTTCCGGTATCGAAGCGATACTCGAACATGCCGGACAGGAGTCGCTTGATGGTTGCGTGATCGCTGGTTGCGGGAAGGGGACGCGGGATGATGCATTTGACTTTCAGGACCACATGACCATCGAGCGGGTGAACCTCAGGGAATGGGTGGCATGGTCCATGGAGGAAGGTGAGGACCGACAAATGGCTGCTGAGGATTACCTCCGGATGGGATTTGCCGGATTGCAACAGACTGCGGAAGTACAACCATATTTGCTGGACCATGTCAGTGAAGAAGTCCTGATCGTGGGAGGCGGGGTGGCTGGCCTGCAGGCAGCACTCGACGGCGCCCGCTCCGGCTACAGGGTGCACCTGGTAGAAAAGGCGGATGCACTGGGCGGCTGGGCTTCGAAGTGGAGCAGGCAGATCCCTTTCGATCAGCCGTTTGATACGCTTCGCGAACCAGCATCGATACAACTCACCGAAGCAGTGGAGACCCATCCCGGGATCAAGGTTTACCTTCAGACTACCATTGAAAAGACAGCCGGACAACCCGGTGATTTCAGAATACAACTGCAGGGTAAGCACCAGGAAGAGCTTACCGTGGGCGCTATAGTAACCGCTTCGGGATGGAAACCCTATGTTCCAGGAAAAGGAACACTCTTCGGATTGGGCAAGGTCCCGGGAGTAGTTACTTCTGTGGAAATGGAAGATGCAATTGCAACCGGAAGCCAGGATGAAAAAGGATCGTTTCTTTTTATCCAGTGTGCCGGTTCACGCGACAAACAGCACCTGCCGTATTGCTCATCTGTCTGTTGTGGTGTTTCCCTGAAACAGGCCCGGCAAACCAGGGAAATGTTCCCGGAATCCACCGTGTATATCGTTTACAGGGACATCCGCACACCTGGCTTTCTGGAGGATTTCTATACAGCGGTACAGGATGATCCGGGCATTATATTCATCAAAGGAGATGTACAGGAGGTGCGCGCGGCTGACGGGATGATTCATGTCGGGATCAAGGACCATTTATTGGGCGAGCAGCTCAGTGTGATGGTGGAACAGGTCATCCTCGCAACCGGGATGGTCCCCAATGATACCCGGGAGCTTCACCTGGATTACAGGCTGGGAGAGGGGATCCCGGAGCTCAAATATGATTTTTCCGATTCGCATTTCATTTGTTTCCCTTATGAAACCCGCAGAACAGGGATCTATGCTGCCGGAGGGCTCAGAGCCCCCATGGATATTCCATCTGCCAGGACAGACGGATCCGGAGCCATGATGAAGGCGATTCAGATGATTGCGTCAACCAAAAGAGGCGACGCAGTGCATCCACGGGCGGGGGATAAATCATATCCCTCACTGTATCTCGAGCGTTGTACTGATTGTAAACGCTGTACCGAGGAATGTCCGTTCGGTACCTACGATGAAACACCCTCCGGCACACCGGTGGTGCATCCAAACAGGTGCAGACGCTGCGGAATCTGCCTGGGTGCATGTCCCGAGAGAGTGATCAGTTTTGCAGATTTCTCGATCACATTGTTGTCGGAGCAGATTAAATCCATCGAGGTGCCGGATGAGTTCGAGGAAAAACCGAGGGTTTTGGTATTCGTCTGCGAGAATGATGCATTGCCGGCATTGGAGATGGCAGCGCGGAAGGGATTGAAAATCAATCCGTACGTAAGGATTTTACCCGTACGTTGCCTGGGTTCAATCAACAGGGTGTGGGTTTCTGATGCCCTTTCGAAAGGCTATGACGGAATCCTGCAGATTGGCTGTAAGCCCGGGGACGATTACCAATGTCATTTTATCCACGGCAGTGAATTGACGGAACAACGCAGCGAGATTTACGAGGAGACCCTCTCATCGATGATGCTGGAACCGGAGCGCATCTCAACCGAATTTGTGGAAATAACGGATTATCAGAAGATCATTAAACATATTGATGATTATATGGAGGATGTGGACCTGATGGGACCCAATCCTTTCAAGGATATGTAAAAATGCATTACAGTAGCGGAAATACGCGTATTGATATAAAATTTAAAATGTTTTGAAGGTTTTGTAACGGCAAGCATGATAGAACTGAAACCTGACATACAATTCAAAAAGGAGATTGAGCAGATCAGCGGTGCATCTCTCAGCACCTGCATGCAATGTGGTGCCTGCTCGGTGGTCTGTAACCTTTCTCCGGATGAGCAACCTTTTCCCCGAAAAGAGATGGTCTATGCGGGATGGGGAATGAAGGATAAGCTGGTGGGCAATCCCGATGTGTGGTTATGTCACCAGTGCGGCGATTGTAATACACACTGTCCCCGTGGGGTCAACCCGGCCGATGTGCTCGCGGCCACGCGGATCGCAACCTACAGGAAATACGCCACTCCTGGCTTTATGGGCAAATTGCTCTCCAGACCCGCAATGCTCCCCATTGCCATATTGATTCCGGGAATCATTATTGCAGGAATCATCTTTATGGCAGGCACACTCACCGTTCCCGGAGGACCGGTGAATTACTCGCTTTTTTTTCCTCATGGATGGCTGAACACTTCATTCACATTGCTTACAGTGTTTTCATATGCTCTAGCAGCGGTTGGCTTAACGCGCTACTGGAGGGATCTGAACAAGTTTGGCTTTGGTTCTCCCGGAAAAAAGCGCGGCTTCTGGTCCGCTTTCTGGAAGGTAAAGGATGAGATCCTGTCGCATTCCAGGTTCAGCAAATGCGAAGAGAACCGCAGCCGGAAAATAGCTCATCTCCTTGTGTTCTACGGTTTCATTCTCCTGCTGGTGGTAACGCTGTATGCGATCTATGCTGCCATAACAGGTAAATACCCGCTTACCCTCCTGAATCCTTTTAAGATTCTCGGTAATATTGCCTCCCTGATGCTGTTCTCAGGACTGGGGATCATGATCGTGAACAGGATATTAAAGAAGGAAGGTGCGCAACGCAGCAGTTATTCTGACTGGGTTTTCCTCGTGGCACTTTTTCTGCTTACGTTATCCGGGACGGTGGTTGAGGCGGCCCGGTTTTTGAATTGGTCTTATGCATACCATTTTTATTTTTTTCATCTTGTCTGTGTCTGGTTTGTGATTATTTACCTTCCTTACACTAAATTTGGCCATGTTATTTACCGGACGGTGGCCATGACTTATGCTTTTACGCGCAACAGGAGATAATTTCATAGAGCCGGAAACCCATGATTTATGCAAGAGATTATTCGGTTATACCGTGAACTGATGGGAAAAACCCCGGACCGGGTCGAGGAGATCCCGGGAGCAGTTTCAATACGACGCTATTTCAGGATCCACCAGGGATCGGAATCCCTGATCGGGACGATTTCCCCGGATGCAAAAGAAACGCAGGCATTTACTGAATTTTCAAAAAAATTCAGGGACACCGGCATTCGCGTTCCGGAGGTGCTGGCAGTGAGCACCGACCAGCACTTCTACCTGCAAACCGATCTTGGCGACCACCGGTTGCATGAAATGGTGGTGAACAGGGACACTCCGGAACTGGACAACCAATTAGTGAATTATTACACGGCAGCGCTGAAAGAACTGGTGAAAATTCAGTTCAGGGCCCATGAAAAGATCGATTATTCAGTTTGCGTCCCCAGGTCGTCGTTTGACCGGCAATCGGTGCTGTGGGATCTGAATCATTTCAAGTATTATTTCCTAAAACCTTCCGGGATCCCTTTCGACGAGCAGTTGCTCGAAGATGCATTTCAGCAGTTCGCGGATCACTTCGGACAACTGGAGGCGGACCATTTCATGTTCAGGGATTTCCAGACACGGAACATTATGATACATGAGGGAACGGTCTGGCTCATCGATTTCCAGGGAGGAAGAAAAGGCCCCTTACAGTACGACCTCGCCTCGCTGATTTACGAATCAAAGGCAGCACTGTCGCCTGCCGACCGGTCCGGGATCATTGATCTGTATCTTGAATCAATCTCTGCATACGCCGATGTCGACCGGGCGGAATTTATGAAGGGGTTTTACCTGGCTGCACTGATCCGGATCCTCCAGGCACTCGGGGCCTATGGATTGCGCGGCATGGTGGAAAAGAAAGCGGTGTTCCTGCAAAGTATTCCCATGGGGCTGGAGAACCTGGGAGAAGTATTCGATCATGTGGATGAGAAGGGGGTGTCAGCGTATTTTAAAAGTCTTCTGAATGATGTTGTGGAAACGAAGTGTGCCTACAGAAAGCTGCCCGGGATCTTTGATGGATTGACGCTCACCATCTATAGTTTCTCCTATCGGAAGCCTCTTCCTGACGACCTTACAGGCAATGGGGGTGGATTTGTTTATGATTGCCGCTTCCTGGCCAATCCCGGGAAGTGCGAGGAATTGAAAATGCTTAACGGATTTGACCAGGAGGTACAGCAATTTCTTGAAAAGGATCCTGCGGTGGAACGTTTCCTGGATTCGGTCAAAAGCCAGGCGGGTGCTGCTGTCAATGCCTACAGGGAGCTGGGATATAAGAACCTCATGTTTTCTTTTGGTTGTACCGGCGGGCGGCATCGTTCCGTCTATTTGTCACATCAGTTTGCCAACTGGTGCAGGTCACTGCAGGATGTTCGCGTGATCGAGATCCATCGTGAACTGGACAGGGAAGTGTAAAACATTTTGCAGTCTGAACTGTTCTTTTCAAAAACAGTCCGAATGAGTAAGAAAGCGTGCAGCGATCTCAAGATAATCAGGAAAAAATCAAAAGGTCTTAGTGCAAGGTATTATTGTAAAAAATGCGGTGAAGAGGTCTCAAGGGAAAAATGGGCCTGTAAACCCGGAAAAATAGCATAGAATGAATCCCAGAGCAATGATCCTGGCAGCCGGACTGGGAACGCGTTTGCGTCCCCTGACGGATACCACGCCAAAAGCATTGTTGTCATTTCGCGGAAAAACCATGCTCGAGCACGTGGTGGATCACCTGGTAGCACATGGAATCACGGAGGTGGTGATCAACCTGCACCACCATGCAGACCAGGTCATTGCCTTACTCGAAGCGAACCAGTATTTCGGGATCACCTTCCACATATCCGACGAAACAGACCAGCTGATGGATACCGGCGGCGGCGTGGTGCGGGCACGAAAATACCTGGAAGGTGAGGGACCGTTCCTTGTTCACAATGTGGACATCTATTCAAATATAGACCTTGCTGAGATCTTTCGTCAGCATGCAAAGAAGGATGCCCTTGCCACCCTTGCCGTTTCGGACCGGAAGACCAGCCGGAACCTGCTCATTGATGACCAGGGGGTACTTTGCGGGTGGAGGAACAACAGCACAGGTGAAGAGATTATCGCCAGGCAGAAACCGGGATTGCGCCCGGTGGCTTTTTCCGGGATCCATGTGATGCGTCCCGGGATTTTCAGTTATCTGGACGCTCACAAGCCGTTTTCCATTACCAGGGCCTACCTGGAGCTTGCGGCCCGACACAGGATCAGGACATTCGATCATTCCGGGGACATATGGACCGACATGGCTGATCCGGCTCATTTTCCGGCATAGTAACACGTTGAATTGCAGCAGGTCGGTAATCTCCTTTGGCCGCAGTTTAGTAATGGTCATTGCAGCAGGTTAACAAGGTTCTTGCGCAACAGTTTTTGTGAAGGTCTTTTTCTATAGCCTGTCGATGGTCTGTTTCAGTATTTTGAAAATCTGCCCCAGCAACATTTTTTCTAAAGGTCTTTTAAAGCAGGTTGTCAATGGTCATTGAATTTCCGAAATTTGCCTTTATTCATATAGAACAACCTGTTATACATATAGGACAGGATATTAATCAGATCGAACAACATATTATACATATAAATCAGATACCAGGATGAAATTTACATCTTCTGTTGAACAGCAATTCTATACCCTTTCCGGTGAAAGAAAGATCTCCACGAAGATTCCCTATATCACTGTTGATAATTTTCCGCGGCTCGGACTGTTTACTGCCCTGCGCTTCCTTGAATGGGTGCAGGACCATCCCAAAGGGACCATCAGTCTTCCCACCGGGAAAACACCCGAATTTTTTATCAAGTGGACCAGGTATATTCTCGACAACTGGGACGGAAAGAAAGTGAAGGGACTCAGGGAGAAATATGGACTGGTAAACAGCCAGAAGCCTGTTCTGAAGGACCTTTCCTTTGTGCAGATCGACGAATTTTATCCCATCAGCTCCAAACAGCACAATAGTTTCTATTATTATGTAAACAAGTACTATATTCGGGAATTCGGCCTGGATCCCAAAAACGCCCTGCTGATCAATTCTGACGAGATTCTCCTGTATGAGGGCAGGCATTACAATGAGGTTTTTCCCGGGGGGATCATCGACCTGTCGCTGCGGTTCAGGGAAGCGAAGAACTCACAGGAACTGATCCAGCAAAAATCGATCTTCATGATCGATGAATGGTGTATCAACTACGAAAATGCGATCCGTGAAAAGGGCGGCATCGGGTTCTTTCTGGGAGGTATCGGGCCGGATGGACACATTGCATTCAATACACGGGGGTCGGACCTGTTCACCACCACCCGCCTGACCCCGACCAATTTCGAAACCCAGGCGCAGGCAGCAGGGGACCTGGGGGGGATCGAGATATCAAAGAACAAACTGGTGATTACCATCGGACTGGATACCATCGTCCACAAGCCGGATGCAGTGGCGATCATTTTTGCAGCCGGGGAAGCGAAGGCAGATGTGATCAGGAATGCACTGGAGAATGAACCTGTCAATATCTACCCTGCAACTGTACTGGGTAAACTGAAAAACAGCAGGTTCTTTATCACCGAAAGTTCAGCGAAGGGCCTCGACGATATTGTATCTGAATATTTTACCACCGGGGAATGGACGGAAGATAAGAGCGAACGGGCCATTATTGAACTCTGTAAACGGCTGGATAAATATGCCCATCACCTTACGCTTCCTGACCTGCAAAATGATAAATATTGCAGTATGATACCGGACCTGGGACTTCATACGGTCAGGCAGGTCATCAACAGGCTGGTGAAAAAGCTGGAGAAAGGATGTGCCGGCGAGAGCAACCAGATGTATTACCATACCGGGCCCCACCACGATGATATTATGCTGGGCATCCTGCCACACGTGCACAGGTTGTCAAGAAATGAAACCAACCGGGCCCATTTCTCTGTGCTTACCTCCGGGTTTACCGCGGTGGCAAATTCATTTATGATCGACCTGCTGAAGGATACGCTGCAATTCCTGCAGGAGGATGACATCAGTATGGTGAATTATCCCGATTTCTTCGATACGGGCTATAAATACAAGTGGGACAAGGATGTGTATCATTACCTGACAAAAGTAGCCTCGGGAGAACCCCACGAACGGAGGAGAGGGATCTGCCACAGGGTGGTGCGTTCCATCGTGGATATTCACCATGTAAAAAGTATCGTGGAACTGGAAGAGAAGATCCGTTCGATCATACTTGAGCTCTCGGAAAGCTATGACGGGGAAAAGGATGCCCCGCATATTCAGCGGCTCAAAGGCATGATCAGGGAATATGAGGAGGAACTTGTGTGGGCCCACTTTGGGTACCAGGTGAAAAATGTCCATCACCTGCGGCTCGGGTTTTATACCGGGGATATCTTTACTGAGCAACCCGATCGCGACAGGGATGTGATCCCTATCCTGAACCAGTTGCGGGAGCTGAAGCCCACGGTGATCAGTCTCGCCATGGACCCGGAAGGAAGTGGTCCCGATACCCATTACAAGGTACTGCAGGCCATCGCCGAAGCTGTCAGGTTGTGGGGAAAGGAAGCAGACCTTTCCGACCTGCGCATCTGGGGGTACCGGAATGTATGGTTCCGCTACCATGCCGCCGAAGCAAACGTGATCGTCCCGGTATCCCTGAATGCCATGGCGGTGATGGACAATGCATTTACAAATTGCTACCTCAGCCAGGTGGACGCATCCTTTCCCAGTTACATGTACGATGGTAAATTCTCAGAACTGGCCATCCGAATCTGGGTGGAGCAGCTGAAAGAGATACAACTGATCCTGGGCAAGGATTTTTTTTACCAGAACCCGAGTCCGCGCATCCGCACCACACATGGTCTTTTGTTCTTTCGCGAGTTGAAGACCGAGGCGTTTCTCAAAGAAGCCAGGGAGCTGGAAAAATCTGTGGAAGGGGTAGTCTGACCATCATTTTTGTGACGCGGTTAAACCATCTGTCATCTGAAATGTTCTATTCCTGTTGTTGTCCGACAAGAGACAAAAGCTATCTTTGTGGCGAAATTTTAAGATATGGAATTGACGAAAGAACTTACAGCGCAGATCGAGAAGTGGAACGAAGAACTGTCAGAAAAGGATCCTGTTGAAGTGCTGGATTTCTTCATTGAAGAATTTGATAACCGCATTGCCCAGGCCACCAGCCTGGGGGCAGAGGACCAGGTGATCACTGATATGCTGGCCCGTACAAAAAAGAAAGCTACGATTTTTACGCTGGATACCGGCAGGTTGTTCCCCGAAACCTATACACTGATTGACGATACCAATAAGAAATACAACATCAAGATTGATGTGTATTTTCCAGACAACAGCAAGGTGGAATCCATGGTCAAGGAACGCGGGATCAACCTCTTCTATGACAGTGTTGAGAACCGGAAGATGTGTTGCGGGATCAGGAAAGTGGAGCCCCTGCAAAGGGCCTTCAGCGGTATGGATGCCTGGATCTGTGGATTGCGCAAGGACCAGACGGTGAGTCGCTTTTTTGCGAAACTGGTGGAATGGGACAAGGTAAACGGATTGGTCAAGATCAATCCGCTCATTGACTGGACAGAAAAGGATGTCTGGAACTACATCAGGGAAAAGAATGTTCCCTTTAACCCACTTCATGAACGCGGATTCGCCAGCATTGGATGTCAGCCCTGCACACGTGCCGTCAAGCCCGGTGAAGACTTCAAAGCCGGACGTTGGTGGTGGGAGGGACAGGAGCAAAAAGAGTGTGGTCTGCATAAAAGATAATTACAATGGCATGCAGATGCTGCAGGCTATGCGTATTTTTCAGGCATTTTTTTGGCATGTATCCGGGAACAACTTCACAATCACCCCGCGGCTTCCTGCAAAGCAGCACGCATTAATCCGAAGCGCATTCCGTAGCTAACTGAAGAGCACCTGTCAGCTATTTATTGATTACTCCGGACCCCAGCAATTCTCCTTCGTGGTACCAGGCAGCAAACTGACCGGCGGCGATGCCCCGCTGGGGGTGGTCAAAGAGAATGTACATGCCATCTGCCTCCATTTTCAGCATAGCCTGCTCAAGGGCCTGCCGGTAACGGATGCGCACCATGTATTTCCTGGATTCTCCCGTAACCATTTCCAGGTCGGGACGGATCCAGTGCACTTCTTCCGGAAGAATGCGCAGTCCTTTCCTGTACAATCCAGGGTGGGATTTACCCTGTCCGACGAAAATCCTGTTCTTGTCCACATCCGTGGCAATTACAAACAATGGTTCTTTCTTGCCTCCTACCTGCAGCCCTTTGCGCTGACCAATGGTAAAGAAATGTGCCCCGCGGTGTTTGCCGACATATGCACCGTCACTGATCTTGTATTTGATGGGCCTGGCAAGATCCTTCAATGAGCAGATGTTGGTTTCCTCATACAACGGGCTGTCTGCAGGGATCTCGAAAATATTTCCCTCTTTCGGTTCCAGTTTTTGCTGTAAAAAATCCGGGAGGTGTACTTTCCCGACAAAACAGATCCCCTGTGAATCTTTTTTTTCAGCAGAGGCAAGCTTTTGTGTCCTGGCAAGATTTCGCACCTCCTCCTTTTTCATGTGCCCGATGGGAAAGAGGGTCTGTGCGAGTTGTTCCTGTGAGAGCTGGCATAGAAAATAGCTCTGCTCTTTGTTTGGATCGTCTCCCGCCAACAGCCGGTACATGGTCTTTCCATTCACCTGTACTTCGTCCTTTTTACAATAATGACCGGTAGCTACAAAATCAGGATTGAATTTTCCCGCGGCTTCCAGGAACGCATCGAATTTGATTTCACGATTACAGAGCACATCCGGATTCGGCGTTCTGCCTTTTTCGTATTCTGAGAACATGTAATCGATGACCCGTTTCTTGTAGGGCTTGCTCAGATCCACTACCTCGAAAGGAATTCCGATTTTTTTCGCAACAAGCTCCGCGAAGATCACATCTTCATCCCACGGACAGTCGGCATCAATTACACCGGTTTTGTCATGCCAGTTGATCATGAACATGGCGATCACCTCGTAGCCCTGTTCTTTCAACAGGTACGCAGCAATACTGGAGTCTACACCCCCTGAGAGACCAACTACAACTCTTTTTGCCACAAACTGAATTTTGCCACAAAGTTACGGATTAAAATATTATCATTGCCCGGTTCACTGTTTCCTATTTATCTCCTATCTTTAAGAAATGGCTCCATTGACCGTATATAAAGCATCGGCAGGGTCGGGTAAAACCTACCGGCTTACACTTGGATATCTTGAGCTGCTTTTCCGTAATCCGCAGTCTTACAGGAACATACTTGCTGTTACATTTACAAATAAAGCAGCCAGTGAGATGAAATCCCGGATACTGGAACAACTGTATGAACTTTCAGGGCTTACAACAGATGCATCCTCAGGCCTGCTGCATGCACTTGAAGAATCCACCGGTTTGCCGCGGGAAAAGATCGTCGAGCGGGCAGGGGACCTGCTCAAAAGGATATTGAATGATTATTCAAGGTTTTCAGTGGGGACGATCGATCGTTTTTTCCAGGGTGTGATCCGCGCCTTCACACGTGAGATCGGGTTGCAGTCAGGCTTCAGTCTTGAACTGGACAGGGACAGGATCCTGGGGGAGTCGATTGACAGGATGTTCCTTGACCTGGGTGAGGACAAGGAACTACTGGACTGGATGCTCAAGTTGGTTGATACACGCATCAGGGAATCGCGCGGCTGGAATTTTAAAAATGAGATCGTTACACTTGGCCAGGAGTTGTTCAACGAGGAGTACCAGGAGGTGATGATTGAAAAGGACAGCTTTGTCAACAGGGAACATCTGGCTATATTCATCAAGCATCTCACCGGTCTTGAACAACAGGTGGAGAACCAGGTGAAGGAACTGGCTGAAACGACCATCCGACAGATGGAGGGTGCCGGATACAGTCCTGATCAGTTTCTGAGAAAAGATGCGGGTCCCGCAGGATTCTTTGTTAAAATAACCGTTGATCAGAAGCGCAGGCTGACTCCCACTTTAAAGGAAGCCATCGTTGATCCGTCCAAATGGACCTCAAAAAATGAGACAGATGCGGGGAAGAAACGATTCGCTGAAGAGGTGCTGATGAAAAGCCTCGGCAGGATCCACGCGCACACTGTGCTGCATCAGTCAGCGATGGAGGTGCGCCAGTATATTTTTGCCCTGGGGATTCTCAATGATATTTCTGAGCGTATTCGCGAAATTACTGATGAAAAGAACCAGTTCCTGCTTTCCGATGCGGCCCGTTTTCTGAAAGGGCTCATTGGGAATAACCCGACGCCGTTTATCTACGAGAAAACGGGGAATTATATTGACCACATCATGTTTGATGAGTTCCAGGACACTTCCGTGTTCCAATGGGAGAATTTTAAACCGCTATTTGAGCACACACTTTCTACCGGAAAGGAGAATATCGTCGTGGGCGATATCAAGCAGTCTATCTACCGGTGGCGAAATTCTGACTGGAAAATCCTTGCCGAATCCGTGGAACATTCTTTCCCCGGACATGCAGTTCATTTTGAGCAGCTTACGAAAAACTGGCGCAGCAGGGAGCGGATCATCCGTTTTAATAATACACTTTTTAAAAGGGCTCCTGAAATGATCAGGGAGATGATCCATTCGGCAATCAACCAGGCACAGGCAGGTGATGCATTCCGGGAACGTTGGGAAAATTTGCTGGAAAATGCATATCAGCACGTCGAACAGGAAATCCCGGAGCGCACGCCTAATTCGGGGGGATATATCCGGGCAGAAATCCTGGACACAAATGGACCGAAACAGCGAGAGCATGCACTTCAAAGGATACCAGAATGGATCATGGAGCTGGAAGAAGCAGGATATGGTGCAGGTGATATTGCTGTCCTGGTGCGGACGAATGATGAAGGAGCTGAGGTCGCACGGGTGCTGATGGAAACAGACCAGGAAGATTACAGACCAGGGTACAATTTCAATTTTATCTCCAATGAATCACTTTTTCTTCACGCGAACATCGCAGTGAAATATATTCTTTGCCTGTTGAAATATCTTCATAATGATCAGGATGATCTGAATAATCTGATGCTCCGGTATTACCACAGGTTGCTCACTGCCGGGGAAGAAGATGCTACTGATGCCCTGGCACCGGGGTTCAGTGTGCAGGAAGAACTGGGCGAGACTTTTATCCGGAAAATACCTGAGATGAACAGGCTCCCGTTGTTCGAGCTGGTCGAATTCCTGATCAGTCACTTCAGGCTGGATACACGTATGGCGGATTTACCATATATACAAGCCTTCCAGGAAATCATCCTGGAATTGCAGCAGGATGAACCTGGCAGCCT
>CAYOSB010000060.1:0-16590 GCA_964406495.1 uncultured Bacteroidaceae bacterium
AAGGGAAGTGGCATCAACCAGGTCACGTGGGATACCGACAAGCTGATTCCGGGTGTTCGTTCCTTTTTCGAGGCCAGCCTGCTTACCGAACAGGCGCTTGATTTCTATGGGTTCAATGGCTACCAGGCGAAATATGACCTGGGACTGAGCGATCTCGCAATCGATCTTAACCCGGAGGACAATCTTTCCGACCGGCTCTATTACAGGCATTCCAGGCAGCTCCTGCGGATCAAGGCGGATTTCCAGGGGGAGATTACCGGGCAAAAATTCCGGTGGCTTGCCGGGGTAGGGTATTATGGCAATACCATTGAAGCGGTAGATATCGATAAGCTGAACGAAGACAAGGAAAGTGACTCACTGTCCCATAACAGCCTCTATGAGGATTACATTGACTGGGGGATTATAAAAGACGATGAGAAAGACGGGGGAAGACATACATTGTTGAAGGGAGGCCTCGTATATGATACCCGTGACAATGAACCAAATCCTTTCAGCGGGATCTGGACGGAGATGCAGTTGCATTATGCACCTTCATTCCTGAGCAATAAGGACTATGGATATGGACGGTTTATTTTCACACACCGCCAGTATTTTACGGTTATCCCCGATTGGGTGAATATTGCCTACAGGGTCTCCTACCAGGGCAAGCTCTTCGGCGAGATGCCCTTCTATATGATGCCTTACCTGTTCAATACCGCACCGAAGCTTACTACCGATGGTGTGGGCGGGTCCAAGACTGTACGCGGTATTCGGCGCAACCGGGTTGTTGGGGAAGGCTTTGCCTACGGAAACTTCGAGCTCAGGGGCAAGATACTGAAAACCAAGTTCCTGAAACAGAATTTTTATATTGCACTTTCCGGTTTCGTGGATGCGGGGATGGTGACGCAGAAATTTGATTGGCCAGAGGAATTCCTGGTTAAGTACGACAACGAAAACAGTGACTTAGATGCCAGGGCCAGGTCGCAAATTGACCCCTATGCGAAGGAATTGCCGCACGTCGGGTACGGCGGAGGCATTCATTTTGTGCTGAACCAGAATTTTATTGTAACGGTGGATTATGGGTTTGCTGCAAGGGCACAGGACGGAGACACAGGTTTATATATCAATCTGAACTTTTTATATTGATAAGTACTATTTGTATTGATCCAGCCACTCTACTGTATTGACAAACTCTATTTAGTATCCTGCGTATTTTGTATTGATTTGCTTATTCTGTATTGACCGGGACGAACTGTATCTACCTGGTCGCAGGTTTTGTTTTTGAGATGAGAACTTGCCGTTTAAACACACAGCTTACATCAGACCTTCCCATTCTTTCCTGAACCGTTCCACGAAGGCAACCATGTACGAATGCCTTTCCTGCGCCAGTTTTTTACCTGTTGCTGTGTTCATCAGGTCTTTGAGCAGGAAGAGCTTTTCGTAAAAATGGTTGATGGTTGGGGCATCAGATTTTTTATATTCCTCTGCCGATCTGTATTTACGCGGGGATACTTCCGGATCATAGAGTTTCCGGTTCTTGTATCCGCCATAATGAAAGGCACGGGCGATACCGATGGCTCCCATGGCATCCAGGCGGTCGGCATCCTGCACAATGTGGAACTCAATGGAATCGATGGGACTTTTTTCCAGTCTTTGTTTGAAGGAAAGGTGGTTGATGATTTTCCTGATGTGTTCAGATTTCGCCTGCGACAGCCCATTCCCTGTAAGAAATTCATATGCCATATCACCACCGTCGGTTTCTGCGCCCTGGTGGAATTTTGTATCGGCAATATCATGGAGAATCGCAGCAAGGGTGATGACTTCCGGGTCACCTGCGTTTTCTTCCTGCTGAATATGACCGGCCAGGTTGCGCACCCGTTCGGTATGGGTCCAGTCATGACCGGCATCGAAAACCTGTAATTTTTCTTTGGCATATGCTTCAGCGGCAGCGCGCAATTCCATATGATCTTTGTTTTACGAATAGCATACAACGAAGGTACCAAAATATGTGCTACCGCTGTTGGTCAGGTAAGCGAATGTAATACTAACAGGCTGCTATACGATCCCGGTGAATCCCATGAAAGCAAGGGCCATCAGTCCGGCGACGACAAATGCAATGGGAACGCCTTTCATCTGTTTCGGTACATTCATCATGTCGAGCTGCTCACGGATACCCGAGAAGGTCACCAGTGCCAGTCCGAAACCAATCGCATTACCGATGGCGAATACCACGCTTTCAAGCAGGTTGAAGTCTTGCTGAACTGCAAGCACGGCTACACCCAGCACCGCACAATTGGTGGTAATCAGTGGCAAAAAGATACCAAGTGCCTGGTAGAGTGGGGGACTGATCTTTTTCAGCATGATCTCCACCATCTGCACCAGGGAGGCAATGACCAGGATAAAGGTGATCGTTCGCAGGTATTCGAGCTCAAACGGGATCAGCACATACTGGAAGATCAGGTAGGTGAAAAGGGTGGCAATGACCATCACGAAGGTAACCGCGCCGGTCATGCCAATGGCTGTATCAACTTTGTTGGATACCCCTATGAAAGGACAGATACCCAGGAACTGGTTCAATACGATGTTGCTGACAAAAACAGCAGCGATAATGATTAATACATATTCCATGACTAGGTAGTTTTTGCTTTCAGTTTATTGGCGAGAACAATGAGATAACCGAGGGCGATGAACGCTCCCGGGGGCAATACGAACAGCAACATGCCGTCTCCTTCCAGGAAGGAAAGACCGAAGATCGATCCGCTTCCAAGCACTTCCCTTACGGCCCCGAGGGCGGTGAGCGCAAGTGAAAAGCCAACCCCCATTCCGAGTCCGTCTACGATCGAAGAAAGCAGGTTGTTTTTGGAGGCGAAGGCTTCCGCTCTTCCCAGCACCAGGCAGTTCACCACGATCAGGGGAATGAACAGTCCGAGTGCGTCAAAGAGTGCAGGTACGTAAGCTTTCATCACCATCTCCACCACGGTAACAAATGTGGCGATGATCACGATAAATGCCGGGATCCGCACTTTATCCGGGATCTGGTTCTTGATGAGCGCTACCACCAGGTTCGACATCACGAGGACGAAAGTGGTTGCGAGTCCCATTCCCAGTCCGTTGATTGCAGTGGTGGTGACACCAAGCGTGGGACAGAGTCCGAGGAACATCACGAAAACCGCATTTTCCCTGAGCAGTCCCTTACTGAAATTTTTCCACTGGTTCATATGCAAAAAATATTTTATGTCCTTTCATTCGATCAGCAATCGATTTAATGCCACTACACGGCCCGAAGTTCTTCCGGCAAAAGGCAATAAATTGTTCATGTCTGATCTGCAATTCATTCTACATCTAATTAACGCGTTGCCTTCCATGCTTCATACGCTCGTTCTACAGCCTCGCAATAGGCCCTGGACGTAATGGTTGAGGCCGTAATGGCATCTACATCGCCATTGTCTTTCTTTACGGCCAGGTTAAACTCATCGGGATGTTTCCCCATGAACTGGACATGGAATTCGGATTTGTCCCGTTCCATCTTGTCTCCCAGTCCGGGTGTTTCTTTGTGGCTCAATACCGCGATATCCACAATGCTTCCCGAATTATCGAAACCCACCATCAGCTTGAATTCACCGCTGAAACCGTTGTTGGTAAATGTTTCCACTGCGGTACCAACGACGATTCCGTTTTGCACAGCAGGATAGAGGGTAAGGGTATCACCGTCAAGCCCGTATTTGATGATCTGGTCAGATGGAACAGTATCAAACGCGGGAACCACTGCCTCAATGGCTTCGTTCCGTTTCCTCAGGTCTGCGAGCCGGATCGGTTCTTTTGTCAGTTCATATACACCTCCAAGGAGTGCAGCGGCTGCAAGCGCCACGACAGAAAGCGTGGTGACCATGCTTACAAAGTTGGATTCTTTCTTAGCCATGTTGTACCTCCTTTCCAAATCTCCTGGGCTTAAAGTACTTATTCAGCAGTGGTACAAATGCATTCATGATAAGGATCGCGAATTGCACACCTTCGGGGTAGGCACCAAATACCCTGATGATGACAGTGAGCACCCCGATCAGCACCCCGTAGACCACCATGCCTTTTTTGGTCATCGGGGAGGTGACATAATCGGTGGCCATATAGATTGCCCCAAGCATCAATCCACCGGTAAGCAGGTGGAACAGCGGATCGGCATTTTGTTCAGGATTGATCAGCCAGAGGATACCGGTAAACAGCGCTACGGTTCCGAGAATGGTTACCGGGATATGCCAGGTGATAATTTTTTTATAGAGCATGTACAGCAGTCCGAGCAGCAGTGCCACGGCAGCGATCTCACCTGCAGATCCTCCCATGTTCCCAATAAACAGGTCGGTATATCCCGGCACCTCCTTCATAAGTTCTCCGGCAGTTTGTTCACCCAATCCCTCCTGGAAGATCCCCAGGGGAGTAGGTCCCGTGACAGCATCTGTATATTTCATCCATTGTCCGGGAACCGGGTAGCTTGTCATGGCCACCGGGAAAGAGATGAACAGGAATACGCGTCCGACGAGCGCCGGGTTGAAAATGTTGTTGCCAAGTCCGCCGAAGGTCATTTTACCGATCCCGATCGCTGCCAGGGCACCGATCATCACCATCCAGAACGGGATATTGGCCGGCAGACAAAAAGCCAGCAGCAGCCCGGTCAGGACAGCGGATCCGTCAAGATGCGTGGGCTGTACTTTCAGTATATATTTCTGGATCAGGTATTCGAATAGCACGCATGATACCACGGACACCGTGGTGATTATGAGCATCCCTATACCGAAGAACCAGACCGACACCGCGAATGCAGGCAGCAGGGAGACCATCACCCCATACATCAGCTTCGGAACGTTTTCCGCAGTGTGTGCATGTGGCGATGGTGAAACGATTAATTTGTTCATTATCTGTATTTTGTCTTGGTCAGTTAAACAGCTTTACGCGATTTCATGATCTTTCCAACTTCACTTTTTCCAAGCCTGATGTAATCCAGCAGCGGACGGGCAGCGGGACAGGTGAAACTGCAGCTTCCACATTCGATACAATCCAATACCTTATCGGCTTCCAGTGCATCCCACATTTTATGCTCTGCTTGTGCCTGGAGCAGGTAAGGTTCGAGTCCCATGGGACAAACCCCCACACATTTTGTGCACCTGATGCAGGGCTGGACGGGATTCCGGATTGCTTCATTCTCCCTGAGCAGCAGGATCCCTGAGCTTCCTTTCACGATCGGTATGTCGAGATTGGCAACGGCTTTACCCATCATGGGACCACCGTTGACCACTTTTGCCGTATCCTCTGGCAGACCACCGGCTTTTTCGATGATGAAGGAGGCAGGTGTACCGATGCGTGTCAGGAAATTTGAAGGGTTGGCAACAGATTTTCCGGTAACGGTCAACACGCGCTCGATAAGCGGCCTGTTTTTCTGAACGGCGAGGTAGGATGCAAACGCGGTTCCTACGTTGAAAACGACCACACCCACATCGATGGGCAGTCCCCCGGAAGGCACTTCACGCTTGAGCAATGCCTGTATCAGCTGTTTTTCACCGCCCTGCGGATATTTTACTTTCAATCCCTGCACGCTGATTCCCTGTTCCTCTGCAACGGCACGGGTCATGACTTCGATGGCATCCGGTTTATTGTTTTCGATCCCGATGATCGCTTTTTCCACGCCAAGTCCTTTCATCATTATTTTGATCCCGACAACCAGTTGCCGATGCTTTTCCAACATCAGTGCATGGTCGGCAGTCAGGTAAGGCTCACACTCCACCCCGTTGATCAACAGGTATTCTGCCTTTTTTCCTTTGGGTGTCATGAGTTTGACATGCGATGGGAATGTGGCCCCCCCCAGTCCCACGATCCCGGCAGCAAGTATTTTGTTCCGGATCTCCTCGGGTGTTCCGCTGATGCTTGTCAAGAGGTCTTCCGAGGTATCAATCCCATCTTCCCACTTGTCTTCCGGTTCCACCTGTATCTGCACAGCCATCTTTTTATAACCTGAGGTGTCAGGGAATTTATCAACTTTCAGGACTTTGCCTGTCACAGAGGAATGAATGTTGGTGGAGATGAATCCTTCCGCCTGGGCAATCAGTTGTCCGGTTTTTACTTCATCGCCCCTGTTCACAAGCACTTTCGAGGGTGCCCCGAGGTGCTGTGACACGGGAATGATAACCTGCTCCGGCAGCCCGGCAAATTCGATCTTTTTCCCGGCCGATATTTTGTTTTCGGGCGGATGAACGCCGCCCCTGGAAAATGTCAGTAATCCCATGGTCTAATCCTTTTGCGTTTTTTTGTTTGCATCCCCTTTGTCACCGGCCTTGTTACCCGTCTCGCTTTCAGCAGCTTTTTCTGTGGCTTTTGCTCCTGCTCCTTCTTTCGCTCCAGTTCCTGCTCCTTCATTTGCTTTCGCTCCAGCATCTTCTTTTGCTTTTGCTGCAGCTCCTTCTTTCGCTCCAGCTCCATCTTTTGTTTTTGCCCCGGCTTTTGCTTTACTCTCCTCTTTGTTCCTGGGTGGCGGGAAGTTAATTTCCAGGATGGCATCCGTCGGACATTCCGGCACACATTTCCGGCACAACCGGCATTTGACGGAATCAATGTATGCCAGGTTGTTTTCCATGGTGATGGCATCGAACGGACATACTTTGAAGCATTTGCTGCATCCGATGCATGCGACGCTACAGTATTTTTTTGCAACACCGCCCTTTTCCTCATTGATACAGCTGACAAAGATCTTCCGGTCTTTCTTGTTTTTCTTCCGCAGTTCGATAATGTCGCGCGGACAGGCTTCCACGCATGCGTTACAGGCTGTACAGTTGTCATCCACCACCTCCGGAAGTCCTGTTTCAGGGTTCATATGGATGGCATCGAAATTGCATACCTCAACGCAATCGCCGCAGCCGAGGCATCCGTGCGGACACCCTCCCTCGCCTGTATACAGACTGTGTGCCACTGCGCAGGAGACGGCACCATCGTAAGTGTTGGTGCGTGGACGGTACTGTGGCTGCCCGTTGCACCTGACAACCGCGACCAGCGGATCCTGCCCTACCGCCTCCCTGCCAAGTATTTCGGCCACTTTGGCCATGGTCTCATTCCCTCCGACCGGGCAATGCAAATCATCAAATGTTTCTGATTTCACCAATGCCTCGGCAAAATTCCTGCAACCTGCATACCCGCATCCGCCACAATTGGCAGCCGGCAATGCCTCCTCCACCTGGTCGATCCGCGGATCTTCATAAACCTTGAACCGCTGTGCGACAAAGTAGAGGATAATGGCTGCCACAGCTCCTATGGCAACCAGGGTGATTATTGTGTATATGAAAATCTGACTCATAAGTCGTTAAAATATTTTCTCCAGTTTAAATGAAAATACGCTGTTGATACGGTTCCTTAAAAGGTAGATCACAAGGTAATAAGGAACCAGGGATGCCAGGGACCAGATGCCCGCCTGCAGTTCAGATATTCCCGCAGCGGTAAGTGAAATGAGGATGACCATTAACACCAGGAATGGATATATATATCCGAATGCAACGGCACGAAGCCCGGTGCTCCTGGCAATGGAAACCTTAACCTGTTCACCTGGCCGGAAGCTCATTCCTTCCGTCGGAATGGTCATTACCTTTTCCTCCTGGTCGGCCGCGGTGCAGGCTCCCTTTGCGTGACAGGAGGCACAGGCCGACTGGCTGTTGATCCTGACATGTGCCGATTGGCCGTTGACCGATTCCACAAACCCAATGTGATGGATGCTATTTTTATCTGACATGCTCCCCTCCTTGAAAACAGCTACAAAATTATTGATGTTGCGCTGTTACGGGTTGTTGCAGATCATATTTCGTTGGAAAAGCAAGTTATTTATTTTCGGTTTAAATAAGGAAGGATCTTTAATTGAGTGGGTCTCATTTGAATTTGACCGGGTCCATATGCATGTCAGGCGAGCGCCTGTCAATTCCCCTGGTCAGATCGTTGTATGTTGGTTGGCATGATGTGGTGTATCCGGATCAATTTCTGAGTGTCTCAAGGCAGTTGAAATATATTGTGATGCATTCAGCCTCGATGCAAACATCTGCAGTATATCGGGAGGCATCCTCCTACGCTGGTATCACCATCAGCATACGTTATTGCATCCTGGTTCATGGCAGGCAGCAGTACTTAATCGTATGTCGTAAGGCATCCCTCGGAGCTGTTGTTCTGTATCATTTATCTTTCAGCCATTCGAATATTTTCTCTACATCTTCCTTGCGACACAGGTCCGTGCCCGGGGTCATCGTAGCGGCCGTTCCTGCGGCAACGCCATATTTCACAGATGTAAGGAGATCTTCACCACGCGATTGTGAAAGAATGATCCCGGCAAGCATGGAATCACCCGCCCCAACCACGCTTCTTTTCTTTACAGTTGGCGGGATCACATATTGAATATCTTTTTTTGTCGCCACCATGGCGCCCCTGGGTCCAAGGGATACGATAAGGACTTCGGCCTTGCTCTCGCGGATGATCTTCGCGGCAATGTCTTCCTGTTCCATGCCGAAAATTTCCTTTTTTCCTGCAAGGGCGCTGAGTTCGCCAAGATTTGGTTTCATCAGGCAGACTCCCCTGTTGGCCGCCTCTTCCAGGGCCTTTCCCGAGGTATCCACTACGCACTTCGCATTTTTCTTTTTTGCCAGCGCGGCGATTTCACCATAGTAACCTGTAGGGACGTTACGTGGCAAGCTGCCGCTTGCGACAATATATTCTGCATCTTCGGAAAGCGCACTGACTGTATCTGTGCATTTTTGAATCTCTTCCTGGTTCAGCTTGCTTCCGGGCATACCGAACCGGAACTGGTCATCAGTGCTTTTCTCCATGACCATCAGGTTTTCCCTTGTATTATCCTCTATGCTGATCATCCGGTTTTCCACGCCCTCTTCGTCCAGCAGCTCCTTGATCATATCCCCGTTGGGTCCTCCAGCTGCAAAAATGGCGAGGGATTCGCCCCCGAGGATTTTAATGGCCCTGGAAACATTGATGCCTCCACCACCTGCATCATAGGTGGGTGCCTTACTGCGTAGTTTTTTGTATGGTTGTAACTGTTCGATCCGGATGCTTTTGTCAAGGGCCGGATTCATGGTAAGTGTAACGATTTTCATATACAAATGGATTTAGAGAAAACGCAACGGTTGTTTCTTGTTGATGACTTGTTATGGCTGTATAGAAAATGTTGCAACACTAAAATATCCTACAATGTGAAAACATTGCAGTATCACAACATCTTGCAGCATTCTATTTTCTTCTGTATTTGCCTTTATACTCGGCCCTTGCGAGTGTAAGCCCGTTTATTGCATTATAAAAGTCGTTTCCTCCATGGATTGATTCAGGTGGAATTTTCTTTTTAAGCGCAAAGACCCTGAAAATGTAGGTATGTTCCTCACCCTCCGGCGGACAGGGGCCACCATATCCTTTCTTACCAAAATCATTTTCCCCATGGTGCCCGCCATTAGAGAGTTTTACCTGGAGAGGTATTGCTTCCTCAAGTTCATGGATATCTGGAGGCAGGTTGTAAACGATCCAGTGTGTAAAAGTACCGCCCGGGGCATCCGGATCTTCCATGATCAGGGCAAAACTGATTGTTGCTTCGGGTTCACCTTCCCACCTCAGGGGAGGCGAGACATCTTCCCCGTCGCAGGCATGCTTTACGGGAATGTCAACGCCGTTTTCAAATGCTGTACTTGTTAATTGTAAGGCCATAAAGATTTTTTTTATGATATATACGTTTGTATCATTTTCCTGATTTCAGTTGGCATCTGGGCCATGATATGTTCAAATTCTCCCTCCGATACATGTTTGTTGATTTCTGACAATACAATGCCTGTCAGTTCCTCGGTTGATTTTTTCCAACTGAATTCCATTTCACCATACTGGTCCTGGTGATGCTTGATCTCGTCAAGAAATGCTTCTTTTGAATCAATTTTTAGTGGTTTGTCCCGGTACTTCCAGCCATCTACATACACAGCTTTCAGGAACATTGGAAATTGCGACAGGAAATGCAGTGATTCGCTGATGGTGATGCGTTCACGAATGGTATGTAACACTGCCCGGAGCAGGATGCCGGAACGCCCGACTTCTTCAGGGTGTCCGAGTTCCCTGGCTAGTGCGTTCAGGAATTGATTTCCTTCTTGTGCATATTTTTCAAAATTCAGTGCCATAATAAAGCCTCCTTTTTGTTTCTGTAAACTCGTTTTGTGTTCTGTTGATCTCTTTTGTTCTTTTTAAACCAATGTGTAATTCTTCCACACAATCCGGCAATTCCGTTCATTTTTTTCTACAGCAGGGGGATCTTTGTGCTGACCCCAGGGTGTCTCTCCCTTTCCATGGGTCCCTGTTGTATTTTCTTCCCTGTTGCCAGGCTTTCTGCATTCTTCTCCATTCATTTCTATGTCCCCTTCAAACAGGGGAACCCGTATCCTGCTGCCGGCTGAAGTGAAATTCATCCGGTTTTATATTACCTGTGCACCTGACAGGAATGCCATTTTAATCCAAGCGTTCAAATACTATACCATAAGCCCGGTTCTGCCGGTCTTTATCCAGGCTGTCCGCACCCTGCCATTTCCAACCACTTCTCATCTTGGGGGGGTACCTTCTACAAGGCATGGCGACCTTGGACCTGCCGGTGTATTTGGATTCGTTTTTGCATGGCAGTACAAAAACAAAACATTATGGGACAATCTGACGATACCATTTCACGGGCAAAGGCAAATGAGCAAATACGTAAAATGAAGGACCATTTCCATGATCCTGAAGATCAGCTTGATAAGCTTTATGCGCAAATCGGGAATGCACGGATCGTGCTGCTTGGTGAAGCTTCACATGGAACACATGAATACTACACGTGGCGGGCCCGCATCTCAAAAGACCTGATCATAAACAAGGGATTCAACATGATCTGCGTGGAGGGTGACTGGCCCGATTGCTACCGCATCAACAGGTACATACGTTCCTATACTGATGACGATTTCTCAGCGCTGCAGGTGCTCAAAGAATTCCACAGGTGGCCGACATGGATGTGGGCCAACTGGGAGATTGCTGCATTGATGGATTGGATGAAAAACCACAACAAAGGAAAAGATTTCAGGAGTCAGGCCGGGTTTTACGGACTGGATGTTTACAGCCTCTGGGAATCCCTTGAGGCCATCTTCGACTACCTGGAGAAGAATGATCCGGCAGCCCTTCCACTCGCTGAAAAGGCGATCCAGTGTTTCGAACCTTATGACAGGGAAGGGCAGGATTACGCGACAGCCGCCAGGCTCACTCCGGAATCATGTGAACCGGCGGTGCTTCAGTTGCTAAGGGAGTTACGCGAACGTGTACCCCTGTATAATTCAGACCCGGAAGCGCCATTCAATACGGAACAAAACGCACATACAGCAGTGAATGCCGAGAGGTATTACCGATCGATGATCAGGGGTGGACCGGAATCATGGAACATCCGTGATACCCATATGACGGATACCCTTGAAAGATTGCTTGATTTTCAAGGACCGGATTCCAAAGCCATCGTCTGGGAACACAACACCCATATCGGTGATGCCAGGGCCACAGACATGCATCGCCATGGCATGGTAAACGTGGGTCAGCTTGCCCGCGAACGATGGAAGGATCAGGCGGTTTTTTCGGTCGGGTTCGGATCCTACCGGGGAACGGTGATTGCAGGGGAATCATGGGGAGCACCCATGGAGGAAATGGAGGTCCCGGCAGCGAGAAAGGACAGCTGGGAAGCGTTGCTGCACCGGGAAGGTCCGGAAGATAAACTGATCATCTGCAAGGAGATCGAGGATTACGAATTGATGTCGAATCGACTGAGTCACCGGGCCATCGGTGTGGTGTACGATCCCACGATGGAACGCTACGGGAACTATGTGCCCAGCCTTATTCCTGCAAGGTATGATGCTTTTATGTTTATTGATAAAACCAAAGCACTTCATCCGGTATATACAACCAAAGAGAAAAATCTTGTTCCGGAAACCTATCCATTTGGCTTGTAACTTATGCTGTTAGCCACATTACAGGGGATCACTGATTCCTGTCCGCAAAAGGAAATCATCCATTTCCACTTTGGCGGTTTCAGCGATACGATTGTTCTGTCCAACCATTATCAATAAGTTAAAATTGTGTAATATCTTCTACGAAAGTGAAGGCTGTTTCTACAGTTTTCCCTGACCAAATGGTTTCGGGGCTATCTCTTTTTTTCTGTCATGGGAACAAACCGTACCTGGATCAGTTCTTCTGTTGCAAATGTATCCGCACCTGTTTTGACCAGGAGCATAAGTTTTTGATAGGTATCTGCCACCGGGGCAAGAAGCCGGCCTCCAGGTTTCAGTTGTTCTTTAAGTGCATCAGGTATGTTGGGTGCTGCAGCTGTAAGAATGATTTTGTCAAATGGGGCCCGCTCCGGCCAGCCGTGATATCCGTTATCATATTTAACGAATACATTCTTTATCCCTGTCTTTGCAATATTCTCCTGTGCCAGGTCAGCAAGCCATTCGATGATCTCGACGCTGTATACTTCTTGCACCATATGGGAGATCACGGCAGCATTGTAGCCGCAACCACTTCCCACTTCCAGGACCTTGTCACCCGGTTCAAATCCCAACACCTGCGCCATATATGCAACGATGTAGGGCTGACTGATGGTCTGGTCCCTACCGATGGGAAGAGCTGAGTCATCGTATGCGTGTTGTTTCATCTCGTCCGGCACAAACAGTTCCCTGTCAACGGACCGCATTGCAGCCAGTACGTTTTCATCATCGATATCACGGCCTTTTAGCTGGACCTCAATCATATGTTCTTTACTGCTCATAATTGCTGTTGTTTTTTTGTGGTTTACATTGTGCTGAACATCACCCTGTTCACTGCGATTTCTGTGCCACACTTAATAAATGTTTCGCATTATGAATCATATGACGGTCTTCACAATTTTCTATAATAAACTCCATCCACGACTGTTTCAGCCGTTTGTCCATCCTGTGGTACAATTCAAACCGGTCACCAAAGACTCCCTCGGCACCGGCCAGGTGTAAGGGTTTCAGTCCGGCCTCTTTTATGAGTGGAGCAACCTCCTCGGGATGAGAAAAATAGGCGTTGGTGAACCATTCGGTGGCTTCCACAAAACGGTCGTCCGTTCCGGTGTTCCAGAGCTTACGGACCCCATCCTCGTGGAGAATGCCGGACGGATTCTTTTTTAATCCATATACCAGTGCCCCGGTGCGGGTCATGAATGCTGAAAAAATAAATCCCCCGGGTTTCACATGTGCTTTTGCCCGCTGGAGTATCAGCAGCCTGTTTTCTTTGCTGATCATGTGATAAAGCGGACCAAGGATCAGGATGGCATCCCATGCGCGGTCCTGCCACATCTCACCCTCCTCAAGTGCATCCGACCGGGTTACAAACTGCAATCCAGGATGATCACCCATCCGATTGCGGACCAGCGCGACGTTATCATCTGATATGTCATTGAGCCCCATTCGGAATCCTTTCTCCAACAGTATGTTCGCGATCCGACCCGTCCCGCATGCCACATCAAGAATGGCATCTCCGGGATCCAGGTAACGATTGATAAAGTGCATCATCACAGGGATTTCGAAAGGATGCGCATCCAGGCGCTGGTCCTCTTCGGAGACATGGTTATTATAATATTCCCTTACACGCTTTGACATTTCTCCCGGTTTTCTGGTTCAACTTGAAGATCACTGGCAGGTCCGTTTATAATTGCTGAAAGATACTTCGCCAGGGATCAGGATGGATCTATCGGCACCTGCGTTTTACCACCGGCATCTTTGCTGTAATAACAGTATGGTCATTGAAAATTGATCCACGTCGTATACCTGAAATTCAAAAACCATGCCTTCCCCGATGATCGTCACCGGGGGAGGGCCGGGACTGCTTCCCCAGGCATCGTCCCCAGCGGAAGGCCGGGACAACTTCCCCTGGTCATCGATCCAGGAGGATGGTCAGAGCTGCTTCGATGATTGTGTCCACGCCGTTGGATGCATCTGTTGGATCCAGGTCCACATTAATGTCAGCCGGGACAGTAATTTCGATATGTTCGCCTCCAGGGGTAATTGTTTGTGTGGCAGAAAACCGGTAGGTCCACCCGTTGGGTAGTTCGCCATAGACAGGGATCCCTCCGCCACCACCGGTATTGTCCCCCAATAGGGTGGCATGCGGAATCACGTGCATCATCTGGGCGAAAAATGTGGATGCACTGTATGAACGGCGGTTGATCAACACAGCAACCGGACCCGCAAAGCGTGTTCCGCTGCGCGGTTCAATGGTCATTTTTCCCCAGGAGGTAAAATCCTCCCTGTCGGGTCCTGTTTTATATCTTTGCAATGCAAAAACGCGCGTTGAATCTGTGAGACAAGAAGCAAGCGCATACCCGTTATTTAGATTTCCGCCGCCGTTGCTGCGTATATCAATGATCATCCCTTTCAGTCCCCGGGCCCGTTCCATCAGCGCAGCAATATGATCCTCACTGATTTCGCTTCCGAAGGAACGGTAATTCACATACAATACGGAGTCGATGACCTGGTTCAGTAAAGGCCCGGTTATCGCATGATCCGCTCCCAGGTAGTACCTTTCTACCAGCTCATGATTGTAATTATCAGGGTATTCCAGGTACCACTCCCAGTTCCTGCTGCGGTCGAATTCACTACGCAGGTTGACGTGGCCGTCTTTTAGTTCGTACAACATATCACCAAGTATCCTGAACAATGCAGTGTCACTTGTTTTATCGTCAATTTCGTCCCGGTAGACGTTGCCCACAGAATCCCAGTCTACATTTTTTAATTCCAGGTAGCTGTAGCGGTTTTGGATATCATTCCAGAGCTGGTCGAATATGGCGACTGGCGTTGGTTCAGGATCAGGAGGCAGCAACAAGTCTTCGCATGAATTCAGAAACAGAATCCCGCTGGTCAGTAATAAAACCTTAAATCCGCTGATGCTTTTCTTGTACCTTTTCATAATTGTATAATGACGTCAAAGTATCAGTTTCTGTTGATGCTTTTATTGTACTTTTTCATAATCGTGTAACAACACCAAAGTGCCAGCTTCCGCTGCTGCTTTCTGTAATATGTGCTCCCTTCAGCCAGAGGTATTCATACCTGTAATTGATACAGAGCATGTTACCGTTTTTCATGGTGTATCGGAGAGATGGCTGGATTCCGATATTCCATGCATTGCCGGGATAGAAAAGCTCAATTGACCTCAGGAAGGCCTCCATCCCGCTATAGGCGGGTTCCGCAAAACCTGGTGGGGTAGAGGTAACGTACGACGACTGCAGTTTAAATCCCAGGAGCTGCAGGTCGGCCAGGATTTCAACACGGAAATCACGATCAAACAGCGAGAATGGGAATCGGTAACGCATGGCCGGGCCGAAGGAGGTGACATATTCGCTCCTGTCGTTGAAATTGCCGATGTCCTGAATATCTCGCGTCTCAAATGCATTGCGGTTTGACCATCCCCAATGGATCCCTTCTCCAGGATCTGATTGGGCATGGTAAAATGTGTAGGTATGGATTGTACCCCCCACCGGCCTCATTCTCTTGCCCCATGTGTTGGAAAGATTGCCTGCTGCGAAGTTGAATGAGACGTGGTCTGAGGTCCCGGGTCGTTCACTGGAGTATGCCACCCTATATGTTCCCTGCACCCCTGAATAAAGCAATGGCGAATAGGCATAATCACGTAAGGCAGCATGACGGACACCCGGCAAATAGTTGAATAGTAGCCGCTCCTTTTCAATGGCATGGGCAGAAATACATTCGATCATGGCTAACAGTATGAAAATTGATCTGAATGTATTGTTGTTCCGACACATATTCTATATTCCTGTTTTTAATTAATTTACAATGGTCCTGTTACCTGTAGGCTTGGTGTCTTCAGCTTATATCCCCCCAGTTGACAGCGTTGACAGATCCTTTCCGGATGTGCTTTGCAAAAATATAATGTTTCTCCATCTCCAGTTTGGGATCCTCATCTAAAATCTTTTCAGCCACATCCCGTGCCAGTGTCAGGATCTGCTGGTCTTTGCCCAGGTGGGCGATCTTCAGGTTAAAGGGGACACCACTCTGCTGGGTTCCTTCCAGGTCACCCGGACCGCGCAGTTTCAGGTCCACCTCCGCGATCTCAAATCCATCATTGGTGGATACCATGGTCTCAAGCCGCTTTCGCCCGTCCTCCGACAATTTGTATCCCGACATCAGGATGCAATAGGACTGTTCGCCACCACGTCCCACGCGTCCACGCAGCTGGTGGAGCTGCGACAGTCCGAAGCGTTCAGCACTTTCAATGACCATGGTGGTGGCATTGGGGACATCCACACCCACTTCGATCACGGTGGTGGCCACCATGATATGTGTTCGCCCTTCCACGAAATGCTTCATGGAGATCTCTTTTTCCACCGGCTTCATCTTGCCGTGCACGACACTGATCTGGTATTCGGGGGGAGGGAATGCCCGGGCAATACTTTCCAGTCCGTCCTCCAGGTCCTTGTAATCCATCGATTCCGATTCCCTGATCAGCGGGTATACGATATAGATCTGTCTTCCTTTTCGGATCTCCTCCTTCATGAATCCGAACACCCGCAGT
>CAYOSB010000061.1:0-8816 GCA_964406495.1 uncultured Bacteroidaceae bacterium
GCACTACCTCCCCATCTCCCTGAAAGGATATGAGAAGGGAGATTTTGCAATGGTGCTTGGATTTCCAGGATCCACCGACAGGTATATGACATCCTGGGAGGTGCAGCGCCTGCTGGACATTGATCACCCTACACGGATCAAGATCCGCGGGGTGAAACAGGAGATCATGATGGCTGATATGCAGGCAGACCCGAAGGTGCGCATCCAGTATGCCTCAAAATACTCTCGGTCAAGTAACTACTGGAAGTACAGCATTGGACAGACACAGGGTCTGAAAAATCTCCAGGTGGTGGATAAGAAACAGGCGCTGGAGGCTGCCTTTGATATCTGGGTGAATGAAGCACAGGAGCGTAAGGATATTTACGGTGAGGCACTCGACATGATCAAATCAGGCGTTGAAGATACCAGGGTCTACCAGCAAGCATTTCAGTACCTGTTTGAGAGTATTTACCTGGGGATGGAATCGGTAAACCAGGGGTTTATCCTGCGGGAGCTGAAAAGTGTGCTGAGCGAGGAAGAGGTAGACCAGGAAAAACTGGATGAAGTGGTAGCCTACCTCAGGGAATCAGCTGAAGATTTTTACAAAGATTATCATGCGCCCACCGATAAGAAGATCATGGCTGCCATGTTGGAAATTATGATGGAGGATTTGGATCCTTTATATTGGCCTGGTTTTGTCGCTAATATCAATGACAAGTACAGGGGGAACATCGAAAAATATGTTGATAAATATTTCGATAAGTCAATCATCGTGGACCAGGAGCGCTTCATGGAATTCCTGGAAGATCCCAGCCTGAAAAAACTGGAGAAGGATCCCACCTATCTTGCAGTCACCAGCTATTTCGAGAAATATAATGAATTACGTGGCGAATTGATGGCATACCAGGGAAAGATCCAGGGAGCCAGAAGGCTCTTCATCAAAGGGTTAATCGAAATGTACCCTGACAGGGATTTCTATCCGGATGCCAACTCAACCATGCGTCTTACCTATGGATCAGTTGGTGACTATGAGCCACGTGATGCGGTGCTCTATGAGCACTACACCACACTGGCGGGTGTCATGGAAAAGGAAGATCCTGATAACTATGAATTTGTGGTTGACCCGAAACTCAAAGAGCTGTACAAGACCCGGGATTTTGGTCCATACGGATCAGATGGCACGATGCACGTATGTTTTACCACGAACAATGACATTACAGGTGGAAATTCAGGCAGCCCGGTGATCAATGGGAAGGGTGAACTCATCGGTATTGCATTTGACGGCAACTGGGAGGCCATGAGTGGTGATGTGGCTTTTGAACCTGAATTGCAAAAATGTATCAATGTCGATATCAGGTATGTGCTCTTTGTGATCGACAAATTTGCAGGGGCTACCCACCTGATCGAAGAGATGAAACTGGTACAATAATTCATTTTAAACCTAATAAAACACGCACAGAACTCCGGGTTTGTGCGTGTTTTTTTTAATTTTAAATCATGGTAAATAACCATGTTAAAGTATACACCGATGGCGCTGCAAGAGGGAATCCAGGTCCCGGGGGATATGGTGTGGTACTGCTTTACAAGGGCCATCGGAAAGAAATTTCAGCCGGGTACAGGCGCACGACCAACAATCGAATGGAACTCCTGGCGGTAATTGTGGCCCTGGAAGCTCTCACCCGAAAAGACCTGCAGGTGAAGATCTATTCGGATTCCAAATATGTTGTGGATGCTGTGAGCAAGGGTTGGATCTGGGAATGGGAGCGAAAAAGATTCAGGAAGAAAAAAAACCAGGACCTCTGGATGCGTTATATCAGTTTGCATCGTCAATTTCAAATCGAGTTGATCTGGGTGAAGGGTCATGCCAATATTCCCGAGAATGAGCGATGTGATGAACTGGCCGTACAAGCAAGCATGCAACCGGACCTTCCTGCGGATGCAGGATATGAGGAGGAAAATGGAACAATTTAATTTTTTTTAGTTAATTTGTTTTAGCTAAATCAGAAGATGCGCCTGTGGCAAAAACGATTCTGAATTATAGGGGGCTGTTTAATTTCAGCACTATCGACGCAATGCTTACCAATCTTAAGCAAGTATTTGATGAACATGAGATACAATTCAGGATCTACAAAAAGATCATGATTGTGATTATTGAATCATTGGAGAATATTTGCAAATACAATGACTCCTTTGAGGATTTTGTAAGAACAAGAGAAGAATATCTGCCTTCCTTTGAACTCTCCAGGGATGGTGATGTAATCAAGCTGAAAACCTCGAATCCTGTCCGTTTGGAGGATGTCGATAAGATCAGGAGATCTATTGAGCGTGTCAATCTCCCGGACAGACAATCCCTTAAGGCATTGTACCAGGAAGTGATCAGCGACGGACAATTTTCCAGCAACGGGGGCGCAGGACTTGGGTTTATAGAGATGGCCCGGACCTCGGGCAACTGGTTGGAATATGGTTTCGAAGAGGTCACAGAACAGTACGCGATTTACACAATCATTGTTACATTTGCATGCTAGGCATAATTATTATTGTACGGTACTGGACATACCTGTTGCAGATCCGTACAGTTTTGGCCGGTTAAATCAGGGTTATGCTATTGACATTCAATATATTGAGCGCGTTGGTATAATTAATGATGAATATTTGAAAATTGGAGTATGTGGAAGAACTTTTTTAGTGTTGCCATACGCAACATTAGCAAGAACAGGATCTTCTCATTAATAAACATTTCTGGTCTGGCCATCGGATTGGCCAGTGCCATTCTTATTATATTGTTCATTGCCAAGGAGATCAGCTTCGACCGGTTCCATGAAAAAGCAGACCGGATCTACCGGGTCTACGTCGATGGCAACATCGGGAACCAGGAATTCAGGGGAGCATGGACCAGTTATACCCTTGCTCCTTCAGTGACCAGGGAGATTGATGGTGTTCAGGACTATGTCAGGCTTGAAGTATATCCGCAACAGTTTGTCTGGAATAATGACGTGCGGGAGATAGAGGATAATGTCGTATTTGCTGATTCTTCCTTCTTCAAGATTTTTTCAATCGACCTGATCTACGGTGATGCAGAATCAGTGCTGAACGAACCGAATTCGGTGGTGATTACCCGGGCCAAGGCAATGCAGTATTTCGGCGAGGAGAATCCTCTAGGGAAGACACTGGAGTTTAATAACAAAGACAATTTTTACGTGGTCACCGGAGTGATGGAGGAATTCCCCGATAATTCACATTTCTTTTGTGACTTCCTGCTTTCCATGTCCAATATCCCGGAAAGCCGGAGCGATAACTGGCTTTCCAATTCCATATACAGCTACCTGTTGCTTGCTGAAGGGGCTGATTACCTCAAAGTAGAGCAACAAATGAATGAGTTGATGCTTAAGAATATCCGACGCCAGTTAAAGGAAGTACTGGATGTTACCCCTGAAGAATGGGTGGAAGGTGGAAATGCTTTCGGTGTGTTTTTACAGCCGTTGACCAACATTCATCTGAATCCCGACATTGAGTACGGTGAGGAGAATTGTTTCAGGCCTGTGAATGACCGCACTTACATTTACATATTTGCATTGATTGCATTTTTTATCCTCATCATTGCGAGCATCAATTTCATGAATCTTTCTACGGCCCGTTCGGCAATCAGGGCACGTGAAATCGCCATGCGCAAGGTGGTGGGGTCCCAGCGCAGGGTTCTTGTATTGCAATTTCTTGTGGAATCGGTATTTCTGAGTATCCTGGCGTTACTGCTGGCCTTGTTCATCGTTGAAGTAACATTGCCTTATTTCAATACTTCTATGGGTATCAGCCTCTCCTTTAGTACCATCGGAAGGGGGGTGATTCTGGTCGGTGTATTGTTGCTTACCCTGGTCGTTGGTCTGCTCAGCGGAGTATACCCGGCATTTTACCTTTCTAAATATGAGCCCCTGATGGGATTGCGCGGCGGGGCACTTCGGGGCAGGAGATCCGTAATCTTCAGGAGCATGATGGTAACCCTGCAGTTTACCATTTCGGTTGCGATCATCGTTGGAACCCTTGTGGTGTCAAAACAGGTGAATTACCTGGTGAACAAAGATCCCGGTTTTGTTGATGAAAATATCGTGGTAGTGGACCGGGTATATCCATTGCAGAACAAGATTGATGCTTTCTGCCAGGAAGTTGAAAAGATCCCTGGTGTGTCAGGGGCCTCCAATTCCAGTACATACCTGGGTTTCAGTAATATCTCCAGCACCTTCCAGCTGAAAGGAGCGGATCGTTCCAGCAACTTCATGTTTGATATCAATTTCGTGGATCCTGATTTTATGAAAACTTATGGATTGCGTATCTGGAACAACACCGGCAGGTTTTTCAGTGACAAAAATCCGGATGACACCATGTGTGTAGTACTGAACGAGACCGCTGTACAGCACTATCAATTTTCCGATCCACTGAATAAAGTGATAAAGAGCCCAACAGGCGAGGGGGGGTTCAATGAATATAAGGTGATAGGTGTGGTAAAAGATTTCCACCATAGCTCGCTCCGGAAAGAGATTACTCCATACATGTTTTTTTACAAGACCGGTACCAGGGCGCAGTCGGGGTATATCAGTATCAGGTTTGAAAAAAAATCCATTTACAACAGAGCCACGCTTAAAAAGATCCATGAACTTTGGGCCAATATGACGGGTGATGAACCATTCCAGTATTTTTTTCTTGATCATGAGCTGGACCAATATTACAGGGAAGAGCAGCGCACGGGTAGGATCTCCCTGCTTTTCTCTGTCCTGGCGATCATCATAGCATGCCTTGGATTGCTCGGACTGACCATCTTCAATACGGAGCGAAGGTTGCGGGAGATTGCCATACGGAAGGCGATGGGGGCCAGCCTGCTGAGCCTGTTGATGATCATATCCCGGGAGGTGCTCTACCTGATCAGCATTTCTATTGTGATCGCATGGGTAATTGCCTATTTCTTCATGAAGAACTGGCTACAGGTATTCCCCTATAATATCGGGTTTACCCCGGGGATCTATCTGCTGGCAGCAGTCGTGGCCATTCTTATCACTATGATCACTGTCAATGTCATTACCCTCCGCGCCGCACGCAGCAACCCCGTAAATGCATTGTACCACGAATAAATGATCACCCGATCCTGTTCCTGATTTTCTCCAGGTCTTCCGGGGTGTCCACACCCATGCTTACAAATCCGGTTGGCCGGGTATGGATCTCGAATCCGTGCTCCATCCATCGGAGCTGTTCGAGAGACTCGGCCTGCTCCAAAGGCGAAGGCGGAAGCTTGCATATTTCTTCAAGTGTATTTTTCCTGAAGGCATACAGGCCGATATGTTTCATGTAGTGTTGTGGTGCCGGATTATCGATAAATCTAAAGTAGGGAATGGGTGCGCGTGAAAAAAAGAGTGCCCTGCCTGTGTGATCGGTAGTCATTTTTACGATATTCGGATCGGCAGGATCCTCATCAGCTGCGAGTGCCCTGCGCAAGGTGCCGATCTGTACCTTAGCATTAACGAAGCATCCAAGCAATTCCCTGATCTGCTCCTGGCGGATGAACGGTTCATCACCCTGTATATTCACAACGATATCGGACCGAATTCCGTGTTGTTGGTCCAGCTTCTGAACTGCTTCCAGGCACCGTTCCGTCCCGGTATGGTGGTCGGGTGAGGTCATGATGCACTTCCCCCCGAATTGTTCCACAGCCGCTGCGATACGGCGATCATCCGTAGCAACAGCAATGTGGTCAAAACTATCCTTGCATCCCTCGTAGACCCACTGTACCATGGGCTTTTCGCTTAGCATTGCCAGTGGTTTACCCGGAAACCTGGTGGATGCATACCTGGCAGGGATAATCCCTGTGATGGTTTGGTCTTCAAACATAAATCCTGTTCATCTGTTTTAACAAATGTAAGATTTTTGCGGACTTGCTTTTCTATTGGGCAGTGAACTATTTCAATCGCCTTTATAATTCAAACAATTATTGTAATTTTGTCATACTTTACAGGTTATTTTGTCAGTTAGTATGGATTTACAACAGATCAAGCAACGATTTGGGATCATCGGAACGGACCCAACCCTGGAGCGTGCCATTGATATTGCGCGGCAGGTAGCTCCAACCGACCTCTCTGTGTTTATAACAGGAGAGAGCGGAACGGGCAAGGAATCGTTTCCACAGATCATTCATCATGCAGGAGTCCGGAAGCACGGTCCCTACATCGCGGTGAATTGCGGTGCAATCCCCGATGGTACGATCGATTCGGAATTATTCGGACACGAGAAAGGATCATTTACAGGCGCACACGATACCCGGAAGGGATATTTCGAGGAGGCAAACGGCGGAACCATCTTCCTGGATGAAGTGGCGGAATTGCCGCTTTCTACCCAGGTGAGGCTGCTGCGCGTGCTGGAGACAGGTGAATTCATACGCGTGGGTTCATCAAAGGTATTGAAAACGAATGTGCGGATCATCGCGGCAACGAATATTGACATCCCACAGGCAATCAAGAGTGGAAAATTCAGGGAAGACCTCTATTACAGGCTGAATACCGTACCGATCAATGTTCCGCCCTTGCGCGACAGGGGTAATGACATCCTGTTGTTGTTCCGGAAGTTCGCTTCTGATTTCGCTGAAAATTACCGAATGCCACCCGTTGTGCTTACAGAAGAAGCACGCCAGGTGATGCTTAAATATGAATGGCCCGGCAATGTGCGCCAGCTGAAGAATATTACAGAACAACTTTCTATTATTGAGAAGGATCGTGAGATCACGCCTTCCACCCTTCTTCGTTACCTGCCTGAGTACAATGATACCCGTTTACCGGCACTGATACAGAAAAAAGGGATCTCCGAGGATGCTTTTAATTCAGAGCGGGAAATTTTATACAAGGTCCTTTTCGATATGAAAAAGGATATGAATGACCTGAAGAAGCTTGTGGGAGAGATCATGATGAAAGGGGATGTGGGATCTGAGGTGCAGAATGACAACGCCCAGATCATTAAAAACCTTTATGGTGAGGAGGAAGATGTTCTTCCTGAACGCGAGAAGATCATGTCACCCGGTCAACACCACAAGGAAGAGGATCATATTCAGGATACGGAAGAGATCCAGGAGGAGTCCCTGTCACTCGAAGAGAAGGAGATAGAGCTGATACAGAAAGCACTTGAAAAACACAGGGGGAAAAGAAAGTATGCTGCACAAGAATTGGGCATATCCGAACGTACTCTATATAGAAAGATCAAAGAGTATGAAATTGAATGACATGACCGGAAAGATAGCGCGGGGCAGGGTTGGAGTGTTCTTCACACTTCTCTTCATTGTATCCCTGCTGATGCCGGGATGCAAAACCATGAGCATCAACTATTCTTTCAGCGGGGTGAATATCAGTCCGGAGATCCAGACGGTTACAGTGCAGTACTTTCCCAACCGGGCACCGGTAGTGCAGGCACAGCTAAGTCAGCTGTTCACCGATGCCCTGGTCGATAAGATCCAGTCCAACACCAGCCTTGAGCTGGTCCCGGCCGGCGGGGACATCGTCTTTTCGGGCGAGATCAGGAATTATGAGACCAAACCTACAGCGATCACCCAGGCAGAGACGGCAGCACGGAACAGGCTGACTATCACCATCAGGGTCGTCTATACGAATAATATTGATCCGGATGCAGGGTTTGAATCCAGTTTTTCCCGGTATGAAGATTACGACTCCGGGCAAAACCTTGCTGATGTGGAAGAAGAACTGATCGAACTGATCATCGACAATATCCTGGAAGATATTTTCAACAAAGCATTTGTAAACTGGTAAGCTGAAAATCCCTGGTTATGGATAAAGAAAGACTCCTCGACATTATTAAGTCATCATCGTTTAGTGAAGCACAACTTGAGGAACTGGATGGGCTGATGAAAAAATATCCATGGTTCGGATTGCCCAGGTTCCTGCGCCTGAAGGTGATGGGAGAATTGGGGAAATCCCCTGAATCTAATGAACTTAATAGCGCCGTTGTATTCAGTAACGACAGGGAACATCTCTACAAATGGGTCAATGGAGCATTTGATTCCATGATTGAAACTATGGTCCCGGGCAGTACCGAGTTGGAATTTCTTGATAGTACCGGGGAGGAGCCAGGCAACGACGCAGGAAATGAAACAGGTGGTGAGGAACCATTTACCTTGCTGGATGATGCGGACGAAGATTTGGACAATGACATGGACGAAGATTCGGGAAATGATGCGGATGCCAAGCCCATTCCCGAAAAGGATGAGACGGAAATGGAGGAGCCTGAGATCGAAGAACCGGAAGCGGTCCCCGTTATCGATCCGCTGGACGATGAAGATGAGGAGAATGAAGATGAACCGCAAGAAACCCACAGCCCCGAAAAAGATTTGCCTGGAGCCGTCTCGCAGAAAGATTCTGACCCTCGAAATGTTGAGGCCGCGGCAGGTGAGGCATCATCTCATGCTGCCCCAGCTGATGCGATCGAAAATGATCAGCCTGGTGACCCAGCCAGATCCGGCGCTGCCATTGATGCAAATTCGGCTGACTCACTCACTCCTGGTCCTTCCGTCCATTCGTCCGGCAGCGCTAAAAAGAACCCATCTGTCAATCTGATAGAGCGGTTCCTGGAAAATGAGCCTGGGGCAATCAAGGCGGATAAACAGACCAGCCTGGAAGGGGATGTTTCGGAGGGCTCTGTACAGGAGGACGATAGTTTTATAACTGATACACTTGCAAAGATTTACGTGAAACAGGGACTTCATGCAAAGGCAATCTATGCATACGAGCGATTAAGTTTGAAATATCCGGAAAAAAGTGCTTACTTTGCAGCTCAAATTGAAAAAATAAAGAATAACG
>CAYOSB010000061.1:8826-16528 GCA_964406495.1 uncultured Bacteroidaceae bacterium
ACAGTATTGATCATCATCGTATGTATTCTGACCACCCTGATCGTGCTGGTGCAGAATTCAAAAGGAGGCGGACTGGCTGCGAACTTCAGTTCTTCCAACCAGATTATGGGCGTGCGCAGGACTACGGATTTCCTTGAGAAAGCCACCTGGACCCTTGGAACAGCACTAATTGTGCTCAGTCTTCTTGCCGGGATCACCATCCCCTCAGCGGAGGAAAGCCAGGATCCCAGGATGCAGGGCCAGTTCGATGAGTCAGTGATGCAGAACCCCGCAGCACAACAACCTATTACACTTCCGGAATCATTCGGCGACGAAGAAGGAACTTCGGATGGAAACGAATAACCAGGCTATACAACGCCTGCTTTGAAGTGTCAGTATGTCATAAATACTGACACTTTTTTTTGTCCTGCTGTCAGGGATGGTTATTCAGGTTAAACTCCACATTTACAAAAAGATAGAAATATTTTGGCATGAACCGGCAGTTTATTTGGAACAGCATCCTGTGCAAAATTGTCCTGAACCTGCCTGGTATTCCCGCCATTTCTCCTTTGGCACAAAATGTGATAACTGTAAACCGATTTTGATAATGTTGAACTACAATAAAATTTTAAAAAATGGCAGAACTTAAAGGTCGTATTCTTGCAGGGAAAATTCTCGTGAAGCCTTCAGAGGCTGAAGAGAAAACCTCGAGTGGTATTATTATTCCTGATACAGCAAAGGAAAAGCCACAGCAAGGAACTGTGGTAATGGTTGGAGCAGATAAGAAAGACGAACCCATGGAAGTGAAACAAGGGGACGTTGTTCTTTATGGAAAATATGCCGGCCAGGAACTAGCAATCGACGGAGAAGATTATTTACTGATCTCTCAAAGTGACGTATTATTTATTTCTTAAAGAAAGAACATCTAAATCATAAAAATTATGGCAAAAGAGCTGAAATTTGACATTGATGCCCGTGATAACCTGAAAAAAGGTATTGACGCGCTGGCCAATGCAGTGAAAGTAACCCTCGGACCGAAGGGACGAAACGTAGTATTAGAAAAGAAATTTGGCGGACCGCAGATCACCAAGGACGGTGTAACCGTAGCAAAAGAGATCGAACTTTCTGATCCTTTTGAAAATATGGGTGCACAAATGGTAAAGGAAGTTGCTTCCAAAACCAATGACGATGCTGGTGACGGAACCACAACCGCTACAGTACTTGCACAATCCATCGTAAATGTCGGTATCAAGAACGTTACTGCCGGTGCCAACCCGATGGACCTGAAAAGAGGAATTGACAAAGCCGTTGCAGCTGTTGTAAAGAACCTGGGTGGCCAATCCAAACCCGTAGGTGACGATACTTCCAAGATCGAGCAGGTGGCTTCGATCTCTGCAAACAACGACAATTCCATTGGTGCCCTGATCGCTGAGGCAATGACCAAGGTGAAAAAAGAAGGTGTGATCACCATCGAGGAGTCCAAATCCTCCGACACCTATGTTGACGTAGTGGAAGGGATGCAGTTCGACCGTGGATACATTTCTCCCTATTTCGTTACAGACACTGAGAAAATGGAAGCTGTTCTGGAGAATCCTTACATCCTGATTCATGACAAGAAGATCTCCACGATGAAGGATCTGCTCCCTGTGCTGGAAGCTACTGCACAGAATGGCCGTCCGTTGCTGATCATCTCTGAAGATGTCGACGGAGAGGCACTCGCCACACTGGTTGTGAACAAACTGCGTGGATCCCTGAAGATCGCTGCAGTGAAAGCTCCCGGATTTGGTGACAGGAGAAAAGAAATGCTTGAAGATATCGCGATCCTCACAGGAGGAACCGTGATCTCAGAAGAAAAAGGTCTGAAACTTGAAGGCGCTACCCTGGATATGCTGGGAACCGCTGAGAAAGTGACCATCGACAAGGAGAACTCTACTATTGTGAACGGCGCTGGCGAAAAGAAAATGATTGATGCCCGCGTGAACCAGATCCGCAAGCAGATTGAAAATACTACTTCAGATTATGACCGCGAGAAGCTGCAGGAGCGTCTTGCAAAACTCGCAGGTGGTGTTGCCGTGATTTATGTAGGTGCAGCCTCTGAGGTTGAAATGAAAGAGAAGAAAGACCGTTTCGACGATGCACTGAGCGCAACCCGCGCTGCAGTTGAAGAAGGAATCGTTGCAGGTGGAGGTGTTTCCTACATCCGTGCCCTGGCAGCCCTTGAGAAAATGAAAGGCGACAATGATGATGAGACCACAGGGATCGCCATTATCCGCAGGGCCCTTGAAGAGCCGCTTCGCATGATCGTTGAGAACGCAGGCATGGAAGGATCCGTGGTTGTACAGGCGATCAAGGAAGGTAAAGACGATTACGGTTACAATGCAAGGACCGAGAAATATGAGAACCTGTTTGAGGCAGGAGTAATCGACCCTACCAAAGTAACCAGGGTTGCACTTGAGAATGCCGCTTCCATAGCAGGTATGTTCCTCACTACCGAGTGTGTGATCGTGGACGAGCCTGAAGATGAGCCTCCAATGCCGGCAGGTGGCCCGGGAATGGGCGGCGGCATGGGTGGAATGATGTAATAACCACTTATAAACGCTATAATCTCAAATAGGGTGTCTCAAAAGGGCACCCTTTTTTCGTAAATACTATCCGATCGCGACTGACGCTGCTATCGCCGCTAAGGTCGCCTATCGGATAGTATTTACTTTTGGGTGACCGGGTTTCCGGTTGCCCTTTTTACGTTTCAACCAGCGTATACCTTACAAAGGCAAACTGCCTGGAATCCGGCGACCAGGAGGGTACATTGATGGTCCCCTGTCCGCCAAACAGTTCAAGCAAAGTTTCTGGTTCTCCGCCTCCGATGGGAATCCGTCGCAGCATCACATTCTTGTTGGGTGGATGACTGCCTGCGGGAACAGAGGGATCGTAGCTGATGAAAATAAGCCATTTGTTGTCGGGAGAAGGATGTGGGAACCAGTCATTGTATTTGTCGAACGTGATCTGCGTCTGTTCGCTGCCATCAGTTTTCATGCGCCAGATCTGCATGGTGCCGGTCCGTGTTGAATTGAAATAGATATACTTTCCATCGGGAGCATATTCCGGTCCGTCATCCAACCCGGGTGTGTCGGTGAGTTGTGTCTCCTTTTTGGTTTCCATGTCGATCACATATACGTCGTAATCTCCATTTCTTTCGGCGCAGTAGGCGAGCTCATCGGTTACTGGTGACCACCCATGCAGGTAGGAGGGGCCTTTGGGGGTGATCAGCTCGGGCGTTCCCCCGCTGAATGGAATCACATAGATCTTTGAGGACCGGCTTTCTGCTTCGATATGACTGAGCGCAATCCGGCTTCCATCGGGAGACAACACATGGTCGTTGTTGCACCGGTCGGCAAAACCAGTGTTGATCTTTTTCGGTTTGCCGCCTTTGACTTTGATCTTATAGAGGAGGCCATCGGAATTGAAAGCAAGGAATTTACCGTCCGGGGTCCAGTTGGGCGCCTCCAGGTGAAAGTCGGCATCATATACCACGGTTACTTCTTTGGTCGTCGCGTTCATGATACACAATTCGCTATGGACATTTTCCTGTGCGTTTGTCATTAATGGAAGGATTAATATGAGCAGTAGAATTTGCTTTTTCATAGTTTGTAGTCTAATTACCAATATCTTCAGCGCTTTTCAGTTTAACCTGCTGGCATTTAATGACCAGTAGTGAAAGATGCATGGCAGCCTTGTCTTTGTAAATGTAAATAAATATTTAATTCTACTATCTTTGTACCTCAAATTCAGAGGTTGGGAACACAGATGGAACATATCAGGAATTTTTGCATTATCGCCCATATCGATCATGGGAAAAGCACACTGGCCGACAGGTTGCTCATGCTTACCGGGACACTTACGGAGCGTGATTTCCAGGACCAGGTGCTGGATAATATGGAGTTGGAGCGGGAGCGGGGCATTACCATTAAGAGTCATGCCATCCAGATGAAACATCACGCGGCGGGTAAGGATTATATTTTCAATCTGATCGACACCCCCGGTCACGTGGACTTCTCCTATGAAGTATCACGTTCCATTGCTGCATGTGAAGGTGCACTGCTGGTGGTAGATGCCACACAAGGAATCCAGGCGCAGACCATCTCCAACCTTTATATGGCCATTGAACACGACCTGGAGATCATCCCGGTATTGAACAAGATGGATATGGACAGCGCCATGCCCGATGAGGCGAAGGACCAGATCGTGGATTTGCTGGGCTGTTCGCGCGAAGAAATTATTGAAGCCAGCGGGAAGACGGGACTCGGATCTGAAGAGATCCTGCAGGCGATCATTGACAGGATCCCGCCGCCAACAGGAGATCCCGCTGCGCCATTGCAGGCCCTTATTTTTGATTCGGTCTTTAACTCCTTCCGCGGAATCTACGCCTATTTCAGAATTATGAATGGCACCCTTCGCAAAGGGGACCATGTGAAATTCTTTGCTACCAGAAAAGAATATGAGGCAGATGAGATCGGGGTGATGCGCCTCAATAATGAACCACGTAAAGAACTGAGCGCCGGAGATGTGGGGTATATTATTTCCGGGATCAAGAGTTCCAGGGAGGTAAAGGTAGGAGATACCATTACCCATGTGGAACGTCCATGCGATAAGAGAATCGCCGGATTTGAGGATGTGAAACCGATGGTTTTTGCAGGGATCTACCCGGTGGATGCAGATGATTACGAAGACCTGCGGGCCTCGATTGAAAAATTGCAATTAAACGATGCATCCCTGACATTTGTCCCGGAATCTTCAGCAGCCCTGGGATTTGGATTTCGATGCGGGTTCCTGGGATTGCTGCACATGGAGATTGTGCAGGAAAGACTGGACCGAGAATTTGACATGGATGTGATCACGACGGTTCCCAACGTTTCTTTCCGGGTAACCACCTCGAAAGGAGAGACCATTGAAGTCCATAATCCCTCGGGACTTCCTGAGGTGACCCTGATCGAAGAGATCCTGGAGCCCTATATTACTGCACAGATCATTTCCAAATCTGAATATGTCGGCCCGATCATGACCCTTTGCCTGGATAACCGGGGTGTACTGAAGAACCAGGTATATCTTACCAGCGACAGGGTGGAGCTTACCTTTGAAATGCCGCTCGCAGAGATTGTTTTCGATTTTTACGACAAACTGAAAAGCATCTCCAGGGGATATGCGTCGTTTGACTACCACATGACAGGAGAAAAGAAAGCAGACCTGGTGAAACTGGATATCCTGCTGAATGGTGAAATGGTGGATGCGTTATCCACACTGATCCACCGTGACAATGCCTATGATTTCGGACGCAGGATCTGCGAGAAGCTGAAGGAACTGATCCCCAGGCAACAATTCGACGTGGCAATCCAGGCGGCCATTGGTGCCAAGATCATTGCCCGCGAAACCGTGAAGGCAGTGCGGAAGGACGTAACAGCCAAATGTTACGGGGGTGACATTACCCGGAAGCGTAAATTGTTGGAGAAACAGAAGAAAGGCAAGAAGCGCATGCGCCAGGTAGGGAATGTTGAAGTTCCGCAAAGTGCATTTCTTGCCGTGTTGAAACTGGATTGATCTTTTATCATGACATTTTTGCCACCCTTTAGGGTTTAGGTCTTTTCCTGGAGGCTTGAGATCAGGTATCATTGTGGTATATTGACGCCCTCATTGAACAACAGAAAGCATTTGCTTTGTGCTTTCCAGCTATTTCCCCGATACAACTTATTCAACACTGTTTTAATTGCGCTGATTTATTTTATTGGCTTATTTATGAAATTGTTAACAGTCTCATAGTTTGCACATTTTGATTTTTTTTCGAACTTTATTCTGATTAATAACCAAATCAGAAAGATATGAGATTAGTGATCAAACACCAGGAGAAGTACTCCCGCGGGGAACTTCTCTTAAGAACCTTCTTCGGATGGTTGTACATTTACATTCCACATTATTTTGTACTCTTTTTCGTATCCATTTGGGGAGCTATTCTTCAGTTTGTAGCATTTTGGGTCATTCTTTTCACCGGCCGGTATCCTCAAAGCATGTTTGAGTTCCAGGTGGGCTTGTTGAAATGGACGGTCAGGTTGTCTGCACGCGCCTACAATGTTTCCGATGGATATCCCTCCTTCGGGATCAAGGGAACCGATGAATTCACGGACCTGAATGTTCCTTACCCGGAAAAGGTGGACCGGGGACTGGTCCTTCTGCGGTTCTTCCTGGGATTGTTTTACGTGATCATTCCACACTATTTTATTCTCGCCTTCCGGGGCATCTGGGTGGGCATTCTTGCCTTTGTCGCCTGGTGGGTGGTGTTGTTTACCGGCAGGTATCCGGATTACATGCACAACTGGGTCGTTGGTCAGGTTCGCTGGCAGATGCGAATCATGCTGTATATGCAGTACATGACCGACAAGTACCCGGCATTTACCGGGGATGAATTGCCCGAGGAAAAAGTGGAATCCACCGACGTAGAACCCAACGTCTGAGGCAGACCCGGATCATGACATGATCATTTCTCGAAATGCAGGCGAATTAATTTCAGGCGCTGCGTATCGGGGAATGGCATGTCATGCTGAGATATATTTGACAAGCAAAGAACAAGCTGATGAAATACCATCCTTTGCCACAGCCGGATGAGGTTGAGGTGCGTGAACGGGAAGATGCGTATATTGAACCCCGTACCCTTGCCACCTTTTTTCGAAAGTTAAAAGAGGAGAAAGACAATGCTTTGCTTGAAAAATTTGAGATCGTCTCCACGCATCCGAATTTCACCTCCCGGATCCGCGATGTGCTGGCGTATGAGCCAGAGGTAGATTTTGAGTCGGTACCCCTGGGAATAGACTGGGAGGAGATGCAGCAACAAATACTTCTCGAAGAGCATGACAGTGTAGTTGAATAAAAAATTTAAAAAAAACATAATGAACCTGGTGTTTCCTCATCAGCTTTTCGCTGAGAGTCAGTTGATCACAGCATTAAAAAAGTTCTTGAAACTGGCTATTGTCACCACATCGAAAGACTGATGGTGTTGGGTAATTTCATGTTGTTATGCGAATTTGATCCGGACGAAGTGTACCGCTGGTTCATGGAGTTATTTATCGAGGCCTATGACTGGGTGATGGTCCCGAATGTATATGGGATGAGTCAATTCGCAGATGGCGGCACCTTTGCCACCAAGCCCTATATCAGCGGCTCCAATTACATCAAAAAAATGAGTGATTACGGAAAAGGGAATTGGGAGGAAACCTGGGATGGATTGTTCTGGCGGTTTATCGATAAACACCAGGAATTCTTCACCTCCAATCCGCGGACTTACATGCTGGTGAAATCGTACCAACGGATGTCAGTGGAAACCCGGAGACAGCATCTCAAAAACGCTGAAACGTTCATCAAAAATAAACTGGATTAGACTGGTCCAACTTCATTTGAAAGGATGCCCGGGAGCTTCCTCCTGTTAACCCATAATTCATGCGCGAGGGATAAACGAATAACTGAGTGATGTAAGCGTGTGATCATTTGAACATGACAAAAGTTGGGGTATCCTGGTGAAGTCAAAATACCTCCTGAATTTCAGGAAGCTTTTTTTTACAAGTATATATTTTAGTTATAGTATTTATTTACAATTAATTACAAACTTCGTTTTTAGTCAAGGTGACCAGTTGCCTCGCAGAACATTTATATTATAAAGGTGCTCGGCGAACCTTCATCGAAC
>CAYOSB010000062.1:0-16522 GCA_964406495.1 uncultured Bacteroidaceae bacterium
TGGATGTCATATCAGTTACAGCAGCGGGCAATTATGTACTGGATTGCAGGTACACCGCGCTGGAACTGGATTTTTTTGCACCCCAGTCAGATATCGCCATCAGTAGTTCGAGCAGTGCATTCGGTCCTATCAACACCTATCTTGATGTGCTGAAAGGGAGCCCGTTCACTGTTCTGATGTCCAAGTACGGAGAATTCCTGGAAGTCATGGACCTGGATTCCACGATCAATGCCCTCTCCGCAGAACCGGAGCAGGAGACCGGAACTCGTGAGAAAGGAGAGCACAGGGCGCAGAAAGAGGACATGGTGAAGGAAAAGGATATGGTGAAGGTAGAGCATATGGCGCAGGAAGAGGATATGGTGAAGGAAGAACGCATGGTGCAGGAAAAGCGCATGTCTGCAGCTGCATTACCAGGAACCATGAAGAAGAGAAGCAATGAAGATGGAGAGAGGGCAACAATTATCAAAAAGACCATCGTCAATGCATTCGGAGCTGCAGCCCTCAAAAGCATGGCGAATACGGCACTGCATTTTTATGATGACACGGCTGTTTCCAATTGCATTAAAAAGTCGGAGGTCATGTTCAACGGCAGACCCATAGAAATTACCAACAACCTCTACTACAATAAGATACAGGATCATTCCCTTCGCGTGCAGGGAGTTGGTGTGATCAGTGAAACAACGACCAGGATCGAACTGAACGGGTTGCTGCTTGTTACAAGTCTAAAGGGAAATCAAACGTATGATTTTTTGTGTGACCTCCGGACCGGATGGCCAAAAGAAGGCATGTCAAAACAGAAGATCCATGCCCTATCCGGAATCAGGGATCATGATGAATTACCAGAAGGACTGAAGATCCCTTCCATAACTGAATCTGAATTCAGTTTCACCGGAGGGAAAAGATCCGAATAAAATCCTGAACAGAATGATACGATTACTGTATATAGCTGCTTTTGTGTTTTTGTTCCAGGGGATGTTGTTTGCACAACCCTATAAAAACGCAGTCGGTGTAAGGGCCGGTTATTCTTCCGGAATAACTTTCAGGCATTCCATCGACCGTAAATTGCTGGTCGAGGGTCTTGCGCTTTACAACCGGCACGGATTCCAGTTTACCGCCCTTTACGGATACCAATTCTCGCCTTACGCAAAGGAACGGTTGTATTATTATGGTGGTGCAGGCGTTCATGTCGGCAACTGGCAGGAGGAACTTGCAGCAGGTACAGGCGCAAATGCCGGTGACCTGCAGGAAGAATTTGCTTTAGGAGCTGCCTTTGCTGTCGGTTCAGAATTTGCATTCCGCGATGCACCGGTGATCATCGGCCTGGAATGGAAGCCAATGATCAATATCTACCGGTTCTTTGATTTCGGTATTCCTGATATCGCGGTCACACTTCGTGTATCACTTAACTGAGTCCCCGGATGATCACTGATGATCACTGGTATGTCTGTATTAATAAAAAAAATCGTATTTTAACAGGACATATTTAGTAACAGGAATCAACGTCGAATCAAACTCAACTACCATGCTACCAGGATTTGAAGAGATCAAAGATGCTGTCAGAAGGGTGAAACCACATGTGCACAATACACCGGTGCTGACATCGACCACGGTGGATAAAAGAACGGGGGCAACCGTATATTTTAAATGCGAGAACTTTCAGCGGATGGGTGCTTTCAAGATGCGCGGCGCCACAAACGCAATCCTGCAACTATCCAAGGCCGACCGCGCGAAGGGGGTGGTCACTCATTCCTCCGGAAATTTTGCACAGGCACTTGCACTTGCTGCCCGTTCCCTGGATGCAAAAGCGTATATCATAATGCCGAAAAGTGCCCCGGCGGTTAAAGTGGAAGCGGTAAAGGGGTATGGCGCTGAAGTCATTGAATGTGCACCTACACTGGAGGCCAGGGAAAAAACCTGCAAAGAGATCCAGGAAAAAACACAGGCTACTTTTATCCACCCTTCCAATGACATGAATGTTATCCTCGGCCAGGGAACTGCAGCTTATGAACTGATCAGGGAAGTGAAGGACCTGGATGTAATTCTCACCCCGGTTGGTGGAGGTGGTCTGATTGCCGGCACCGCAATGGTACAGCACTACCTGTTGCCGGAATCACAGACCATAGGAAGCGAACCATTCGGGGCTGATGATGCCTATCTTTCGCTTAAAATGGGAAAGATCCAACCTTCGGTAAATCCTATTACCATTGCTGACGGTCTGAAAACACAGCTTGGAGATCAGAATTTTCCGATCATCCGCAAATATGTAAGTAACATCATCCGTGTTGAAGAGTCGGAGATTATCGAAGCAATGCGGTATATCTGGGAGCGGATGAAAATCGTAATCGAACCTTCCAGTGCAGTGGCAGTCGCTGCAATGTTCAGAAGAAGAGAAAGATTTTTAAAACGAAAGGTTGGGGTGATCCTCACCGGTGGCAATGTCGACCTTTCGAACCTGCCTTTTTAAAATGCGAGCGCATAATGTTCATTAACGGTTATCTCAACAAAGGAAACCCGGCATTCAGCATTGCCCCTGCATACAACATCATCAAATCTATATACCTATAATACTGAGGATTACATAAAACATTATTATTTTAGAGAAAAATATTTCTTATTGTATACGATATTTTTGCTGTTCATCACATCAACAGGAAAAAACAAATGGTGAATACAGGAACCATAGAGATCCTGAAAAGGATGGATCAAATGATCCGGATGAAATCAACGGGTGCCCCCGGGGATTTCGCGGGCAGGCTGTATCTCTCCGAAAGATCTCTTTACAATTACATCAGGATGATGAAATCACTTGGGGCGCCGATCAGGTATTCCAGGACAGCATGCAGCTATGTGTATGATGAAGCGGGGCGGTTTGTAATCGAATTCAAACAACCAGCAGATCTCCAATATGCGACCTGATCAAAAAATAATTGAAGGCATCCGCACCCACCACAGCAAGACCCTCAAGGAAGTGTACAGGGACATGTTGCCCTACATCGAGGCCTATGTTGTCCACCATGGCGGAACGTCAGACCAGGCAAGGGATCTCTTCCAGGAAGCTATGATTATCATTTATAGTAAAATAGAAGAAGGAAACCTTGAACTGCATTGCAAGTTCAGCACCTACCTCTATGCCGTTTGTAAAAGACTATGGATACAGGACCGAAAGAAACACTACCTGCGGACCAACAAATTAAAAGAGATCACAGCAGTTTCAGAACCTGAGTCATCCTATGGAAGGGAAGACATGGATGAGGCAAAGGAACTTTTTGAAAAACACTTCAGGTCACTTGCACCTGACTGTCAGCTGATCCTGAGAATGCATTTCAACGGACTCACTATTGAAGAGATCCGCAAAGCATTAGGCATCAGCACAGTGCATCATGCGTCTGATAAAAAATACCGATGTAAGAAAAAGCTGATTGAACGCATCAAAGCAGACCCGTTATTCAGAAAACTAAAGAAATGAACAAGATCGAAACCATCATAAAATACCTTTCAGGCGAAATGGACCAGCAAGAAGCCAGCCGGGTTGACCTGTTGCGCTCCACTGATCCTGAAATGGAAAAAACTTTTCAATCTATACAAAAAACCTGGGAGATCACCAGGGAGAACCTGATGCTTGAGGATCTCCCTGAAGAAAAGATCAGGGACCAATTGATAGCGGAAGTGATTGCCCAGCATGACATTGAGCGGTATCGCGGCATCAAGCTTTCAAAAAAAGCCGAATCCTTCCGGTCATCGCTTGAAAAGGCAGCGGTTGCGGCAGACCAACAAGAAAATTCGCAGGACGGCAGGCCGAGATCAATCTGGCTGCAGCCACCAACGATCTTGCTGGCTGCTGCATGCCTTGTATTACTTTTCCTGGTATTGCGCCCCTCAACCGGCCTGCGTGAACTGACGGTATCCTATTATGATCCTGCGGAAAGCGAGCTGGCTGCCCAGTATGCGTTCAAGACAAGAAGCAACGAAGCCAGGGCGTTGCAATTTTTCCGTGACAGGAATTTTGATGCTGCAAGGTATTATTTTGAAATAGACCAGGAAACCCTCAAAAGAGATCCTATGGCCCGGCTATTCTACGGGATCACCTGTTATGAAACCGGGGATACAGAACAGGCCATCGCTGTACTGGAACCCCTGGCCCGCGCAACCATATCAGACAGCACAGAAAAAGCTTCATATCAAGCGAAATGGTATCTATCCCTGATCCTGGTCAATGAAGGAAAGACAGAAAAAGCGATCCCCTTTTTGATTGAATTATCAAGAACAGAAGGACCTTTCAACAAAAACAGCACAAGGTTGCTACGTAAAATAGAGTAAAAAACACTGGTCGTTGATAACCTGCAAAAAACTGTTGTTAAATATTTTATATTTTTAACAAACCAAGGAGCAGGCTATGTCAACATTTCCTTTTTATCAGCAATTAGATGCGATGGACTGCGGTCCAACATGCTTGCGGATGATCGCAAAGTATTATGGCAAACATTTCACTCTGCAAACACTCAGAGACAGGTCCTACCTGGCGCGGGATGGGGTTTCCATGCTTGGCATTGCTGATGCCGCCGAATCCATTGGTTTTAAGTCCCTTGGGGCAGTACTCACCTGGGAGAAACTCAGCAAAGAGGCACCACTGCCCCTGATTGCCCACTGGAAGCAAAACCATTTTGTAGTCGTCTATAAAATCAGCAAAGACAAAGTATATGTCGCGGATCCTAAGGTCGGACTGATCACCTATACAAAAAACGAGTTCCTGAAAGGATGGCTAAGCACAACACAAAACGGGGACCGGAAAGGTTCTGTACTGATGCTCCAACCGACACCGGAGTTTTATCAACAGGATGAAGAAAAGAAAAAACAAAAAGGTCTGAAATTCCTGATCAGGTACCTGGTACCACACCGAAAACTGGGATACCAACTCATCATCGGCTTAATTTTAGGGGCAATCATACAGGCCATTCTCCCCTTCCTGTTCCAGGGAATCGTAGATTTTGGTATCAGCAATGCAGACCCGGGATTCATCTGGCTGATCCTGATTTTTCAATTTGTGCTGATCATGAGTGCGATGGCTATCAATTTCATCAGGAGGTGGATCCTGCTGCATATGAGCACCAGGATCAATATCGCATTGATTTCAGATTTCCTGACAAAAATGATGCGGTTACCTGTAGGATTTTTCGAAACCAAGCACACGGGAGATATCCTGCAACGGATCGGCGATCACCGCCGTGTTGAATCATTTGTAACCACCTCATCACTCAATATCCTGTTTTCGCTGTTCAATCTCGTTGTATTCTCTATCATCCTTGCAATTTTCAGCTGGAAGATCCTGGTCCTGTTCCTGGCTGGATCCACATTATATTTCCTGTGGGTCTGGCTCTTCATGAAAAAGCGTCGTGCATTAGACCACAGGGAATTCAGTAAACTTTCGGAGAACCAGAGCAAACTTATTCAACTGGTACATGGCATTCAGGACATCAAGATCAACAATGCTGAAAGACCCAAACGATGGGAGTGGGAAAATATACAGGCTGGGCTGTTCAGGATCAATATAAAGGGGTTGGCGATTGACCAGTACCAGGAAGCTGGCGGGCGATTCGTGAATGAGCTGAAGAATATTCTCATTACAGTTGTGGCTGCACTTGCTGTGATCAATGGCTCTATGACACTCGGTATGCTTTTGGCCGTCAGCTACATACTTGGACAACTGAATGTACCGCTGGAACAAATGATCGATTTTATGCACAAGGCACAGGATGCTGGCATCAGCCTTGAACGCCTGAACGAGATCCACGATACCAAGGATGAATCAGAAAACCGTATGGGAATGCCGATCCTTGTTGAAGGATCTGGTATTGAAATTAAGAACCTCTCCTTTACCTATGGCGGTCCGCACGCAAAATTAGTCCTGCAGGATATCGACATGGCACTTTCGAACAACTCAGTAACAGCGATTGTTGGAAGGAGCGGAAGCGGGAAATCCACCCTGGTGAAACTCTTGCTTGGATTCTATCCACCGAGTTCCGGCGAGATTCGCATAGGCGATCAGAGCATCGTTCATATCCCGGTTAATTTCTGGAGGAAGCATTGCGGTGTAGTAATGCAGGATGGCTATATATTTGCTGATACCATTGCCAACAACATTGCCCTTGGTAAAGAGGAGATCGATACCGGAAAACTGATGCATGCCGCAAAGATGGCATGCATTGATGATTTTATCGACCAGTTGCCACTGGGCTATAATACTGTGATCGGTGCACAGGGATTGTCCATCAGTGGCGGGGAGAAACAGCGGATTCTCATCGCACGTGCCATATACGATGATCCCGATTTCCTTTTTATCGACGAAGGAACCAGTGCATTGGATGCAACGAATGAGAAGCGCATCATGGAAAATCTCCAAACTGTATTTCGGAACAAGACCGTAGTGATCGTCGCACACAGGCTCAGCACTGTCAAAAACGCAAACCAGATCGTGGTCCTTGAAAAAGGAAAACTCGTGGAACAGGGATCCCATGAAAAGCTGACCCGGAAAAAGGGCCATTATTTTGAACTGATCAGGAACCAGCTGGAGATGGGCGAAAGCTAAATATCATAATTGCGCTGGTCCTGGATGAACCACCGTACCCTGCGCCTGCTGTATTCTCCTATCCTGACACCAATGATCACCTCGTGCGATCCCGATGAGTAAGTACTTACCGGTCCTGTATTCATATCGTAGGCGTATCCCAGGTACAAACGATCGATCTTGCCGCCAATCATAAACACTGCAGACTGGATTGACCGGTAAGTTATCCCTGTCCAGAAATTATCCGTATAATAGATCCTCGCATTCAGATCAACCAGGGTCTGGGTCCTGTTACCCTGCAGCAATACAGAAGGCTCCACCGCCCATGCGCCACCCAATGAGATCTTTGCCCCGGCCAGCACATTGAATTTTCGGAGCGTTTCGTAATCAGAGAAGACCTCTTTCCCGACCTTCAGTTGAGATGCGAGCATATCTGTCATCGCAATCCCCCCATAAACCACCCCATTGGTGACAAATATCCCTGCACTTGCATCAGGGACAAAAAAGGTTTTACTGTTATTGGCAAGCAAAGGATCGCCCTCATCAGCCACCGGAACCCCAGTATCATCCACCCTGAACTGATAGCCATGCACGGTGAGCCCGCCTGAAAGCTGCCATATGTTTTTGATGCTGATATGATAGGCATAGGTTCCCTGGAATCCCGTACGGCTCAGGATCCCGTTCCTGTCGGTATAAATCGCCCCGGCCAGTCCGACCCTTCCAGACCTGCTTTTTTTTGTATCATCTTTTTTTAAACGCAGTCGCCGGAGGATATAACTGTCTTCCAATAACCTGCTCTGCGCATTGAGGGCAAACGTCTGCGGGGCATTTTCCAAGCCGACAATCTGTTGTCGTGATACCAGGTTAATTGTTGTGATTCCATTGGCCCCTGCAACAGCCGGATTCACGATGAATTTATCCAGCATATACTGACTGAACACCGGCTGCTGCTGCCCGTACACCGATACAAAAAAGCCCGGCAGAAGAACTATCAGCGTATATCTCATTAAGATCTTTCTCATTACCGGATAATTGTTAAATTTCCAATAATAGGTTCCGAACCATTATGTAAATCTATCACGTAAAGATAGGATTCCATAGGAAGCTCCTTTCCATCAAAGGTCCCGTCAAAATAAGATTCCTGGCCTTCAGAATAAAATACCCTCCTGCCCCATCGATCAAAAATCTCAATGACAACTTCAGGGTATACTTCCAAACCATCGATCCGCCAGTAGTCGTTATACCCATCGTTATTGGGGGTAATGATCTCCGGCACAATAAAACAGGCATCGTTCTGATTTTCAATCACAATACCTGCCTCAACACTGCAACCATTTGCGTCCGTCACCGAATAATCATAGGTCCCGGGAAGCAGGTCATACAGGAATTCAGCGGTCTCCCCCCCGTTCCATAACACCTGGTATGGTGGTGTCCCTCCCTTTATCTCAGTAAGTTCTATGCGCCCGTCGGGGGAATCAGGGCAGTAAGCATGTGTTATTTCTTCCTCAACAACAAGCGGTGCAGGTTCTGAAAGATCAATCTCCAGTGTGTCCATACATGCATTGCTGTCCTCAACCCGGACCGAATAGGTGCCGGCAGGTAAGCTGCTTAGCGTTGATGAAGTCTCTTCCGACTCTTCCCACACGTAGCTGTATGGTTCTGCTCCACCATTCGACGAAATGATTATACTCCCATTCGCCTCGCCGTGACACAATGGAGGTAAGGCATCTTCAACGACCAATTGCGGACGCCCGAACACTGTGATCAATACCTCTTCCGATGGCTGGCTTTGCACTCCATTCTCATTTGTTACCACCAGGGATATACTTCCACCTGTGGTTACCCTGTTTTCCCTACCCATAGTCCCATCGGACCAGGTATATGAACTATAGCCCGCGGGACCGGTCAATAGTACGCTGCTTCCATTGCAGAATGATAACGGTCCGCCAACTGTGACATCCGGGGGAGGAAGGAAATTGTTAACGGTAACTGAGACGGATTCTGAAGTCGGGCTCTCACAACCGAATTCATTTTCCACGACTACGCTGTACTCTCCGGTGGCAGACACATAAATTGAACTGCTGCTTGCTCCTCCCGGGCTCCATCTGTATGCGGCGGCGGAGGAGGATGAAAGCAGGATACTATCCCCGGTAATCAGCAAATGCGGCCCGGGAGGTGCAATCACAGGTTGTTCAGGCAATGGGTGCACCGTCACAGCAACATCTGCCGAAACCGGGCTGGCACAACCGAAAGAATCAACAACCGTGACATTATAATCGCCTGTAGCACTGACGTCTATTTCACGCACCTCTTCACCTGTGGACCACAGGTAGGATGCATACCCGCGGGGAGCTTCAAGTACAACGTTTTCACCCTGGCAGAATGTAACCGGTCCGTTGGCTGAAACCCCAGGTTGAACGGGTGAAGGGACCACATGCACGGTCACCGAAGCATGTTTCGAAAGCCCGTAAATGTCTGTTACTTCAACTGTATAGGTGGTAGTCTCGTCAGGATGGGCAATCACGGTATCATTGGTGGCCGAATTTAAACCGTCTGAAGGCGTCCATGCATAGGAAAAAGGACCTGTTCCTGTCGCAACTGCGACCAGTGCTGCGACCGATGCAGTGCAGGCACCCGTTATTGTATCCGATGTCTCTATCTCAATCGCAAGGTCATCATTCAATATAGTATGTTTAGCTGTCGTAATACCACCTGCTGAAACGCCATCTGTAGGTGTTGTTATCCTGACCTCAAAATACTCATCCGGGATTTCGGGTACATCGTCGTCGTGAATCAGCGGAATAATCGCTGTTGAACTGTTTCCCGGATCAATAAATATGCTCGAGGAAACCAGCGAATAGTCTTCGCCCTGCAAGGCGGTCCCTGAAATGACAAAATAGCTGATCTCCACGGTAGTCGATACAGGGTAATTCAGTACTACCTCCATCAAAGGATTAGGAACCGATTCAAAAGCAGCAGTTGAATCATTCACGAAGGAAATAACAGGTCGGACGGCTGCGATTGTTATGTAGTCTCCATTCGAAACAGGCAGGTTATTGATCACCAGCTCGCTGTTGATCTCATAGGGGCCGTAGGTGGCAGCTCCGGTCGAAAAATCCCCGTCTGCATCCAATAAAATATTGTAAGCGGCGAATCCCTCCGGCAATGATGGCAGCACATTCTTTTCCAGGCTTACAGAAACCGATCCTGGCGATCCCGTTACAGCTGTCCTCCATGTGCGTTCGATCCTGACGATATTGGTATCACCTTCAGGCACACCTGTAGTACTCCATGTTGTAACATCGCCATTGTCATGACCAAAAAGCAGGAATTCATTGTCATCAAAATCATCCGCACCACTTACAGAGAGCATTCCGGATGACATCGCTTTTGTATGGGTATTTTCAGCATCTACACGGCCAATACCTGCCACATCAAATGGGAAAGTGGCTTTATAAGGATACAAATCATTTATCTCCAGTGGAATATTGTACTTGGCAGCGAGGTAGTTATTGACAATGATTTCCTGTGCCTGGTTCAGGCTTTTGCGATATTGAATAAATTCACTGATCCTTCCGGCATAGGGTTCGCTGCCATTCCATGATGCTCCCAGGCGGAAGCTTCCGTCGGTTTCCAGCGGTAAGGGTTCAGGGTCTACTGACCGGGAATGCCCGTTTAATTCCAGGAAATGGTAGGGTGCATTGTTCGTATGGCTGGCATTGAAAATATAATACTGCCCCTCCACCATGGAAGGTCCGTAGCGCTCCCCGCCTGTATAGCTGAAATAACGACCGTCGGTGTGTCGCGAGAGGGAGGCGGTCTTTTCAGCAAATGCATCACCAATGGAAGCCATGGTTTGCCGCTGGTTTCCCTGGAAGCTTCCGGCTGCGAACCAATGCAAAGGGGCATCGCCCGAGCCCGATTCAATTTCAAACAAGTCGTCGACACCATCGAATTGTAACGCCCCGAAATACGGATGTGCTTTGGCAACAAACCCGGGCTGAAGATCCCCATCGTCCTGGACAAGGTGCTTTTCATTTCCCGACTGATCCTCCCAGGTCCTGACCCGCTCCTCATTTACAGGGACGGATCCAATATTGTTTAATATCCCCTTGTCAGGTTTGAACCAATAGTCCAGGCTAACTGAATCACCTACCCCGCCCGGGCCGGTGAACCCTGTAACCTCCGCTGCCGGATCAGAAGCACATATGCCAAACAATCCGCTTTTCGCCTGTTCACCAAATAACCGGATATAGACCACATCACCAGGGTTGACATCCGGCGCTGCCAGGATCACGGAAGGCATGGCGCCCCCGTCATCAACACAGGCGATCCTTTCCGATGCGAGCAATGCTGCATCCTGGCTGTTATAGATATCCAGTATTGCATAATCCAGCGTCCCTGCAAATGTTTCTAACTTCAAAATGCCGGAGGCAGGAACTTCAGCCCTGAACCACACATCACCGCCAAAATAGGTCTGACAGGGTGGATTGCCCAGGCTGGTAGTGTTGAATGCACCCTTGTTGCTGTAAAATGCAGGGGAACAAATATTTCCAACAACCAATTCTTCCGCATCGGCCGGGTCATTATTAAAAGGTGGTGGCAGGGCATAGATCTCCGCTACCCAACCCGAGTCAACCAATCCGTCGTCATTCGAAATGAACCCTACAGTGATACATGAACTCTGGGAGGTAAAACTGAATTCGGGTGTATTGTCATGATAAACTACATAGCTGGCACCGGGATAATCCACTGTGATGTAATCATAATTATCATAAGTGCCATCCCCTACCGTACCACCGAAATGTGTTCTGAAATTTGAAAAATCGAGGGTCAGTGGGCTCCCGTTTTCCGAACAAAATGTAACCGTCCAATCCTGGTTTTCCTGGTATACACCATTCCCGCCGTCATCATAAAACCAACCAGAATTTGTGTAGACTGTATCCCCGTCACTGAAACCGTTGCTAAGCCAATAATCTTCAGTACCTGCTTGAGCCAGGATGATTGAATGACAGAGACTTACAATAAGCGTTATAAATAATGATCGTTTCATTGGCCGGGCCGGAAAATGTAAAACGAAGTTAGGGATAATTTTTGAAGGCGGAGTGCACCGGACGGTTGTAATTGGCTGAATTCTATGAACGTTTTATCAACAAATTTGAATAATTGGGGACCGGAAGACCCCTGGAGAAATTTCAGATAATATTGAAATACTTGAACTGAATGCTTTACTTTTGTATAAAAGTCAGTGTATGGACAACGATTGGAAAAAAAGGTTGGGGGTGGTATATTCTACCAACGAGGATTTCAACTACGCCCAGGAGGAAGAAGAAAGTGAAGAGACGCTACCGCCTGAAAAACAGAGACTTATTGTATCTCTGGACAAAAAAAACAGGAAAGGAAAAGCAGTTACTCTCGTAGAGGGCTTTATCGGCACCGAAGAGGACCTCAAGGTGCTCGGAAAGCTGCTCAAGACCAAATGCGGTGTCGGAGGCTCTGTGAAAGAAGGCATGATCCTGTTACAGGGCGACCACCGCAATAAATTAATACAAATTCTCGAACAGGAGAATTACAAGGTGAAAAGATCAGGAGGTTAACGGCCATTGGATTTCAACACTACTACAACTGTCAACAATGAATAAGCATAATCTGAAGTACGGTTTGCTCACCTTCCTGGTGGGAGTGCTTTCACAAACAATGCTATTTTCCCAGGTACAGCTTACTGACACATCCTATTTCAAAGCCGGTGATGACGCAAGCAACCTGGTTGAATCGGTGATCAGGGACAACCCGGTTCACACTGCATTGCTGCTGGAACGCGGTGCTGATCCCAATGCTGTCTCAACGGTTGGCAATTCCGCCCTGATGTATGCTGTGGAAAATGGGAACATGCAGATCATGAAAATGCTTGTCACTGCCGGGGCCGACGTGAACACCTCAGGGTTCAATGGAACGACACCGTTGTTTATTGCCATCTTCAACAATAATTTCGAGACTGGCAAATTTCTGCTTGAACAGGGGGCCAACCCTAATGTCAGGGATGATTTCGGGGTCACGCCACTCCTGTATGCAGCAGCCACGAACCAGTATCAATCAGCAGACCTGCTGCTGTTTTACGATGCCGATCCGGAAATACGCGACAATCAGGGCAACGATCCCCTGATGGCCGCTGTAACTTTTGGGCACCTTGAGACCTCTGATGTATTGCTGCAAAACGGGCTGGATCCGGACACGCGGGATCAGATGGACAACACGCCTTTGATCGTGGGAACACAACATGGCAGCTACGACATCATGGACCTGCTGCTTGACTATGAGGCTGATCCGAACCTTGCCAATGAGAAGAATTACACGCCACTCGCCTACGCCGTTACTTACGGAGATCTGAAGGCCGCAAGGATGTTGATCGCGCAGGGTGCTGATGTGCATCATATGATCAAAAAAAACAGGAACATTGCCGAATTGGCGCGGATCAACGGGAATGACAGTATCATCAGCCTGATCAGGGAGCATGGAGGAACAGTACCAGGGGGGACCGATTTCTCTGAATTCAGGATGCTGTTTGGGAATTCGTTCAATTCCACCGACTATTTCATCCAGTTCAGGGGCAATTTCGTTGATACCAGACAAGGGTACTATTTCGGAACGGGTATCGATTACAGACCTTTTTTGCTGAAAATTCAAACTACCATTAATGACAGCATCTTTCAGTTCAGGGAGCGAAGGATCGGCTGGAGTCACAGCTTCGGAAAAAATTTCACATTTCACGAAACAAAGACCGGAATACAGTTTTCCCTGTATACAGAATTGAGCGGATATCTGTCGTTCCCCCGTTATCCAGGCACAATCAAGGATCCGGGTGCAACATACAGGATCATCCCCACTGCCGGGTTCGCCCTTCGGGGCAGGTACCTGGGAATGAAAGCCGGTGCTGACTGGTATCATTTTGAGAGTGCATTGGACAAACCTATGAAATTCAACCTCACTTTCTTTTATCGCATCGAATATCCTGAAGTGCAATACGACAGGAAAGAAATCAACTGGGAATGACACGAATAAAAAATGCAACAGCATCACGAAAGCCTTACTGGCCATTGTCCTTGTTCTTGCTGTAAACATAGCGGGCTGTGAACAGGAAGACCTGGATTATTATATTGATTGTGATTTTTGTCTTGACAACATCCCTGACTCTGCAGACTTGATCGTTACGGTAACAATCAATGATGAAAATCCTTATGTTCCACTCACTTTCTACGAGGGCGATTATGAGTCAGGAGTAGTTGATTACAGGGATACAGCGCGCTCTGAAGAGCTTTTCCTCTATTCTGAAGTGGGTCTCGAATATGCTGTTATGGCCACATATCAAAAAGACGGTAAATCTATCTTCGTGGTAGATGCCGACAAGATGCGCGTGGTGAATGGCGAGGGCGAGTGTTATCCGCCCTGCTATTATATTCGGGGCGGTACGCTGGATCTGACGCTGAAGTGAGTTAGGTACATGGATGCTGAACCATGATAATTTGCGGATCCTGGTCATTGTCTAGCCTGTAATACAGATTTTACTCAAGGCGAAAAAAGAGCATTTGATGCTGTGATCAGGATCCCCTGGTCCGGGCTATCCTGATCTTCCCGGAATAAAGGATGTTTCCGCCTGAATCCCTGAGACGTAACAAATAGATGCCTTCGCTGTCAAAGATCTCCCCTGCACTGAAGGTTTCTTTATTACCTGTAATTGTGCTTTGGTAAAAGATGCGTCCCTGCAGGTCATGAAAGGAAATAGTTGTTGGTTGACGGATCGATTCCGGTATACGAATGGTAAATTCATTCGTCGTTGGATTGGGGTATATCCGGAATATTTCCTGTTCATCCGTGTCAAGGGAAAGCACATTCCAATAGAAAGAACCCGCTATACTGTTGTTATCCGGCACACTGTCAGGATCCGCAACAAAAAGGTACTCATGCCAGCCTTCCTCCAATTGCATACCGGCATCGACCAGGGGAACTGATATTTGCCCGGCTTCTCCGGGTGCAAGCAGCAGGTCAATTGAATCACGATCCACCCTTTCATCAAGATAAAGGTGATAATATAACATCTCTGAATGTGTATTTCCTTTGTTTTCAATTTCAAGCTGCAGATTGACATATGCTGATGTACTGTCCAGGCCAAGTCTGCTTACAGCAATATCCGGGTACATGTAATGTAATGCTTGCCAATAGAAGGTGTCGTTCCCCGGGTATTCATCCCCATCCAGTTGCACCGCGGCAAAAAAAGTGTATTTGCCAAACTCCGACAGATCAATTGCTGTGGGCAATTGAAGTGCCTTTTGCTGCGCAGGCAATAAAACTTCATCAAATGGAACTTCCGACCATTCACCATCCCCGTAGCTATAGCCAATGGTAAATCCATTAATGGTATCCTTTCCTGTATTGATTACCAGGATACGCATATATTCCTCTGATCCTAGCGACCAGTTGTCCATGGGATGGAGTGGCCTCAAAATACCGATATCCTTCTTGCTGAATGCCGTGGCCGGAAACAACACATCATCGATCCATGCCGCATCTTCCCCCCTGGTCGTGTTACTGTCCTTGTCATAACGCCATTCAAGCAGATGCTGTCCGGTATCGATTGGGAAATCAGCCTGTAGCCAGCCGGTATGCCCCGACCATTTTTTTAACATCAGGTCATCTATAAAAAACTTCAGGTAATCATAGCCTGCTTCAGAAGAAACCTTATATCGGAAACTAAGGGTATCGGGTTGCAACACATTCAATTGAATTTTCACAGATGTTGACTGGCTATGCGAAATTTTTCCAGACCTCAGGGCATATGGGCCTCCGCTGAAATTGACAGAATCTGCAAACCATTCAACAGAACCGCTTAACCATTTGAACCTGGACAGGTCACCTGATGAAAAATCCTCAAGGTGGCTGCCGACAGCGAATGTCACAGTATCGCTTGCTGCATATCTCAGATCATTGGAAAAGAATGGAAGCCGTGTTTTTATATGATTGTTTTTCCCATCCTTCAATGTCGCTTTTATATGAAATGATTTCGTGCTTCCTGGTGGAATACATCCGAATGAAACCTGTTGAAAGCTATCGAACAAGGTCAACGTATCCGCTGTTGGATGAACAATTATCGAATCGGACCGGTAACTGCCGTCATTCCGGATGTCCCATGAGAAAAGGAGTTGCTCACCCGGATCCGGGATCCCATTACCATTCCCATAAGGCCGGTCGTCCCACCTGACACCTATAGATGTGAGTATGGGTGCATGGTTCAATTCCCTGATATACATTTCAACACGATCCTTTACATCCGTCCGTGAAACTGCCAGTGTAAAAGATGTTCCGTCCATGGGGGCTCCATTCATACCGATCCTGAAAGCACCTTCCAGGGTTATTGTTTCGCCAGGCTGCACCGCATCTATGTTCGTTTCCGGTTCCAGGATCACGACAAATTCATCCGCACAATCCAGTCTCAGGATCCCCGGCTGTGTAGCACTGTCGCTACTGTTTAATAGTTGCAGGTCCAGGGAAAACCTTTCACCGGGGGAGATCATTTCATCCCCGGCTACAGATTCGTTTGCAAGCCGGTGACCAACAAGTTCAAGGTATCCATTCTGCGTGGATCCACGCAGGAGGGTATCAATGTAGGGCTGTCTTAAATCGCCTGTTACGACCAGTATCAGCGAATCAGCATCTTCGGTTTCGGGAAGTTGGAGGTATACCTGGCCAAACCTATCCGCATGTGCTGCCTGCAGCAATTGCCCGCCGGAAGAGATGGCAACATAGTCGTATGCCGATGCTTTTACACTTAAATGTGTGGCATTGACGGGAAGTGTAGCAGGATGAATCACTTCTTCCTGATCCGGTGCAGTGAACCAGGGAACAAGACTGGGATCGCCCATGAGCTGGTAGATCTCCCAGTAATATTTCTTTCTCGCAGAGGTGCTT
>CAYOSB010000063.1:0-16269 GCA_964406495.1 uncultured Bacteroidaceae bacterium
GGTTGCAGAACTGGGTTCTTTTCTCACAGCCAGACAGCAGGAAGAGGAAATGAGAGAAGAATCAAATAAGGGAAAAGGTGCAACACGTGCCACGATCCTGATTGTGGATGATGACATGGATACGAGGATATTTATCAGGCAATGTCTAAGTTTCAAATATAACATACTGGAAGCAAACGACGGACTGGAAGGCATTCATGTTGCCCGCTTCAGACACCCGGACCTCATTGTGTCGGACGTGATGATGCCGGAGCAGGACGGTATCCAGTTCTGTCAGATTATAAAAACAGATTTCGACACAAGCCACATTCCCTTTATTCTTTTATCTGCAAAAGCCAGAGTAACTGATAAAATTAAAGGCATCGAAATCGGTGCGGATGCGTACCTGGAGAAACCTTTCAACAAAAAATTACTACTGAGCCATATCGATAATCTGCTAAAATCGAGAAGTCAGCTACGCAAAAGGTTTAAAGAAGAGTTGGAAATTCAACCCTCCACAATGAAAATGGCGTCGCTCGATGAACAATTTATTGAAAAAGCTGTAGAGGTGATTGAAAAGAATATTGAAGATGACACCCTGGATGCAGATAAATTATCAAAAGAAGCCGGGGTGAGCAGGATACAACTGTATCGCAAAATAAAAGCACTGACGGGCCAAACCGTGAGTCAGTTTATCAGATCCATCAGGCTAAAACATGCAGCAAGACTATTAAATGATCAAAATCTCACTGTTTCAGAGATTGCCTACAAGGCCGGCTTTTCGGCCCCAAATCATTTTGCCAGCTATTTCAAAGAATACTTCGGTGTGACCCCCACGGAGTATAGGGAGAAAGTGTGATATTATTCAGGAGAGGTTTGATACTATAGCGTAGCCCGAGCATATGAATTGTTTGTTCCTTTATGTTATCCTTATCAACGGGAAACCAAACGAAACCGGATACAATTAAACTACCTATGATAAAACGAAATTTATTGATGCTTCTGGCTGTACTCATTCCCGTATTCATGACCGGGAATGATGCAATAGCACAGGGAAGGGGAACAATAAAAGGAGTGATCTATGATGCACAGTCGGGTGAACCGCTCATGTTCGCAAACGTGGGTATCGAGGGAACATCATTTGGTACCACAGCAGACCAGGATGGAGAATTTGACATAGCACTTTCCGCAGGAACTTACAGGCTTGCCTTCAGCTACCTGAGCTATAACACTGTATACAGAGAGGTAGAATTGGAGCGAAACGAAATACTTGACCTGGGAAAAATTGAACTGCAAGTTCAGTCTATAATGGGTGAGGAAGTGGTTGTCACCGGTATCGCCAGGGGACAGTTGGCTGCCATCAACCGGCAGGTAAATTCAAATACCATTGTAAATGTGGTTTCAAAAGAGCGGATCCTTGAACTGCCCGACCAAAATGCGGCAGAGACAGTGGGCAGACTGCCAGGTGTATCCTTGGTAAGGGATGGCGGCGAGGGAACCATGGTAACTCTGAGGGGGATGGCCCCAAGGCTGAACCTGATTACCATCAACGGAGAGCGTGTTCCCTCTACCAATGATCAGGATCGTTCGGTCGACCTGAGTATGTTTTCCACTGAGGCGCTTGCCGGGATAGAAGTGTATAAAGCGTTGAGACCAGACATGGATGGCGATGCCCTTGGAGGTACGATAAATTTTACCGCCAGGAAAGCCTCAGAAGGATTTCATGGTGACGTGAAGGCTCAAACAGGTTATAACAGCTTAAAACAAGACCCTGGCCAATATCAGGCCAGTGCAACATTTGAAAGCAGGTTCCTTGAAAATAAACTTGGGGCCATTGTCACAGGTTCAATGCAAAAGGCAAATCGCAGCTACGAAGGATACTCAGGGGGCTGGGACGACCCGGGCTCGATTGATGCCGACAGCAACAAAATTTTCCTGGTTTCCAGCTTTACACTGAGAGACCAGGTGCAAGACAGGTACCGTTATAATGGCAGCATCAACCTCGATTACCAGTTAAAATACGGTGAGCTCATGTTTTCAACAAATTATGGGCAAACAAACCGGGATGAGATCCGCTGGCGCAGAAGCTTCTCTGCCTCCAGTAGCTATCAGAACTATGATGTTCAAAAGCGGGAATCACAAAATAATGTACTTACATCAAGTCTCGGTGGTAAATTCAAATTATTCAATCTGATTGATCTGGACTTTTCCGCCGGATATTCAAGATCCCAGAATAACAGGCCCCTGGTTGAAAGGTTCCAATTCAGAGAGCAGGGCGCATTTGACGCAAATGACGAAAGTAGTTACGATGTTATTGTTGAAGCTGCGCAAAATAAGCTGGATGAAACATGGATGAAAGTAGGTTATTTAGATCAATACCATGTTGATGATATTAATAAATCACTGCAGGCAAATCTTAAGATGCCATTCCGACTTGGTAATAGTGTAGAAGGTTACATTAAAATGGGAGGCAAATACCGGACCATGGACAGAGACTACGATGTGACCCGTGAGTGGACACGAAGTTTTATCGGGAAATATATCATTGAGGACTCCCTGCAACATTCCGACTGGGTAATCAATGCAGACAATGGATGGATCATGATGGAAAACTTCCTTACTCCATATGAAGGCGGTGAAGATTTCATGAGACATTTTGATCATCCATATTATATGGGGCCGGGTGCGGGTGCCGTGAATGGCCCGAGACTGGATTACAATTTGCTTCGTGATTTCAGGGAAGAGTTTTATGAAGACTACTGGTATATTGACCCAACCATAGACATTGCCGACTATCAAGCAGGAGAAAAAATTGGCGCAGCTTATGCCATGTATGAGCTTGATTTATTTGATAAAATTACGCTGCTGGGAGGTGTCAGATATGAGTACACCAAAAATAATTATGAAAGCATTTTCGGAACTCCACAGGTAGATGAAGATGGTGAGATTATTAATATATCTGGGCTTCGCGATACAGTCGGGACAAGGGAACATCAACAGTTTCTTCCTCAGTTTCAGCTAAAATACCAGGTGTTTAAGTGGGCCGACGTCAGACTTGCTGCAACAAAATCCCTTAGCAGACCCAACTTCTTCAGCCTTGTGCCCTGGGAACGTGTCAATCATTTCGACCACACCGTAGAACGGGGTAATCCGGATCTTGAACATATGTCTGCCTGGAATTATGACGCGATTCTCTCCTTCTATGGAAAATTTGGCCTATTTACTATGGGAGCATTTTACAAAAGCCTTGAAAATATCGACTACACGCAAACTACCAGAATTGTAGATGAGGAACTATCCACAAATGGATATGACCTTACGATGCCTGTTAACGCCCAAAGAACTTCTACCATCATGGGTATGGAGATCGATTTACAAACCAATTTCAGGTTCCTGCCTTCTCCATTCGACGGTCTTCTGATAAACGCCAACTATACAATGATCGAATCGGAAACCTTCTTCCCCTATATACTCATTACCAACCTTCCGGTATTCCCTTATACTGCTACAGTAACCGATACGATGCGATCCGGACCGATGCCCGGACAGGTAGATGATGTGATCAACCTGTCTCTCGGATATGAAAAGGGAGGTTTTTCAGCAAGATTATCTATGGTTTATCAGAGCTCCAGCCTGCAGGTTTCAGAAGACGCGAATATCGGCGGACTTGCAAAAAGTGTCGGGAAAAATGAAGCGCTTGACAATTATTCAGGCTCATTTACAAGATGGGACATGACAATCAGGCAGAAGTTCAAAGGGAATTTCACCATTTTTGCCAACGTGAATAACATCACAAATACTCCGGAAATATCCTATCTCTCCGGTTCAAAGAATAACCTGATCACACGCTATTATGTGTATGGCATGACTGCCGACATCGGATTACGGTATAAGTTTTAAATTACTTTTTAATTAACTAAATCCTAATTTATTATGAAAAATTACTACATGAAAAAAGGAATCTTCGCCCTTATGCTTCTGCTGTTTGCAGGATTCTCATCAGAAGCACTTGCTCAGGAAATACGTTATGTTGACGTTAATCCGGGAATCGGAACACTCAATGATGCCATTAATGGCGACACCACCGAAACCGGGGCACGTGTAGATAGTTTTAACACTGTGTACAGGCTCAAGCGGGTTGAAGATATTTATTATATCAGTGCGCTGATATCAAACATTGACTATCCGCTTACGGTTGTTGCGGAAGATGGTGATGGTCCCAGACCATATCTGGCATTAAAAACAGATGAAACAGGTTCAACAGCGAGTTATTGTTTCAGGCCAAAAGGTGATATCACATTAAAAAGCCTGCACTTGACAAATAAAGATGACCTGGGTGCTGTTTCGCAACGTATTATTCGAGCCACAGCTGATGATATAAGAATAACTTTAGATGACTGCTGGTTAGATGATGCACACCAGGCTGGAATCCGGCTTGATAACGAAGGTATGAAGCTTTACATCACCAATACCATTTTCAGCAACATAGGAAATCCTGCAGATCCAGATAACGGGAGAGGGATCGATGATCGTGGAAACAGTATCGATACGGTGATTATTGAAGATTGTACCTGGTTCAATTTCACTCACAGTATTATGCGAGATGGCGGTGGGCATATTAAGCATTGTAAAATCACTAACTCAACTTTCGTGAATGTGGGACGACGTGGATTCGGTCTTGGAAATATTGCAGAACTTGAATTCAAGAACAATATCCTGCATAACGTAGGGTATATTGTTCAGGATAGCGGATCTTCCCAGGCTATATTTGAAATTGAGGAAATTACCCAGGAATTGCTCGATATGGGATTTACACAATCTCTCGATATTTCAAATAACAGTATCTTTCTCGACACATCTTTAATAGCAGGCTATATCAACGACACTACAGTAGCAACACCTATGTTCGATCCCACAGGTGAAATGCTGATCGAAGAAGGTACGGTAGAGGGTTTTTACTATGAAAATGTTTCTTTTGATAATCCCCCGGGAAACCAGGGTATCATAGACCAGCTTGAATACCAGATGAACCCCGATCTCCTGGTAGAGAATACCCCGGACTGGGTATTGCCCGATCCGCCTAATACCATTTACCATCTGGATGTACCTTTCAGCTTTAATTATGCAAACACAACTGCTCAAACCGGAGGTACTGACGGTGGACAATTAGGAGACCGAAACTGGATTGCCTCTCCAACAGTAAGCATTGCTCAGACCAGGATAAATCAGGGTGAATTACGTGCATATCCTACTCCCGCTGAGTCGCATGTAAATTTTGCTTTCTCAGTAACTTCTGAGTCATTAGTAAGCATCGATGTTTATAATATTAGCGGCAGTAAGGTCTATAATGTGACCAATGAAATGTACCCCGCCGGTTCGCATGAAATCAACTGGGATTTCAATGGAAAACTGAATACAGGTATCTATCTGCTGAGAATGAATGCAGGAGGTAAAATCGCTGCTTCTAAAATGATCGTTAAATAGTAGTAGTTTTAGTTTGTAGTACAAGTTAGTTAGTAAAAGAGGCCGTCTCAAAAGTCAAATGGGGCGGTCTTTTTTTCTTTCCTGTTTTCCAAACTTATTTCGGTTTAATTTGCAAACAACTAATTATCAATGCCTTTTTTAGCGGACAATTATATACATGCAGATGGAAATTCTTTTGAATACAGGCTAAAGGGATCTAACAACGAATGGATTGAGTCGGGAAAAGACGGGGAGGCGACTTTCACAAATATTTCTCCTGGCAAATATACTTTTGAGGTTAAAGCTTCAAATCAAGATGGGGGTCTGGAACGAAAATCCGACAAGTTTATCCATTCGAATTATTCCTCCGCTCTGGTTCAGATGGTATGCATTTCTGTTTTATGGCCTTGTGGTCATTTCAATCATTATTTTGTGCAGGAGCCTGAAAAACAATATTACCACGAGTCATATTCCGGTTATTTTACTGAATGCACTCAATTCCATCAACGATAAGCTCAAAGGACTCGATCCTGGTACCGATGCCTACATCTCAAAACCTTTCAGTGATGAATTGTTACTTGCCCAAATCAGGAACCTGTTGCATTCCGGGGAAGCGCTTCGTCAACTTTTTAATGCTTCATCGGATGAATGGAAACATAAATATTCACCGGAAGATATCGATCAGAAGTTTTTGTTAAAATCTATCGAGATCGTAATAAACAACATGGAAAACGAGTTCTTTTCGGCAGAAGAATTTGCACAGGAGATGAATTTGAGTCGCGCGCATTTACAAAAGAGGCTGTCCCGACCTGTTGAGACAACCTCCTTGTGATTATTCTATTTCGAATTCGTATGAGAATGTATCACGACCAGAATACAACCGTACAAAGTAGGTTCCCCCTGGGAGTTCCTTCAGATTAAAAATCGTACCGAATGAACTTCCCGGATCCTGGTAGTATGTTTCAAAAAACTCACCCCAGCTGTCTTCGAACGCTATTCGAATGTTTGCATCTAAGCTATTCTTATACTGCACTTTCATCAATTCATCTTCCTGGATGAAAAAAGGAACATACGAGTAATAAGCATCTGTAATGTCAATGCCATCATCATAAACCTCGAGAATCCTGTTGTATCTTACATTCTCCAACTCAGAAATAAGCCTGTATGTGCCTTCCCTGAAATTTGAAATATCAATTTCTCTTTCAAATGTTGCTCCTGCAGAGATCCGGTCGCTGAAGACATTCCTGTTTAGATTATTGTAAATTCTAACATCTATGTCCGCCTCGGCAGGGGAGCCAAGCTCCAATTGGATCTTTTTTGATGCTTCAATCGATTTGACTTCCAGGTTTTCTGTAGCCCCAATGGGTAACATCATTAAAAAAGACATGACCATTGTTCCCAGTCCAATATAAAAATTATTTTTCCGTTTCATGATTTCTAAATTATTTTGTTTAACTTTTAATTATTTTTCTTAAACTTTTTATAATTGAACACCGCATATCACGGAATGTTCGTGATTGGAAGCGTGAAAAATTGTTAAACACTGCTGATTGATATCGTCCGCTTAAATGAGTAGCCAATTCCCCTGAAAGAAATATGTCAGAAGAAAGTAGCTTTGAGACGAATTAATCACATTTCTCTCATTAACTATTTTTATAAATTGTGCGGAAATCTTATCCTCCTGCAAATCATTGTTAATCAGTATTCACGGTTTAGATGATTTTTTAATTGTTTTTCACGAACAATAAGCAGTTTTCACGTATATTTGCAATAAACATATTCCACTTATCATGTCTGTTAGTAAGCGTTTTTCACGAGAAATCATTGCGAGTACAAATTTTAGCCAGGAAATAAGTATTTTTCACGGAAGACTGGCTCCTGAAAAAGGAACGTTGGTTGGATATGGAGCTATTATAGAAACATTGGGGCTTCCTCTGCCTTTTCCAAACACATTAGCGCTGATAAGTGAAAAGCGCAGACAATATCGGGTTCCCGGCTGGATTGTCTATACACCACGACACAAACCGCAGGATACACTTTATAATCAGCTGGTCTTTGGCATTAAGTATGAAGGCATTGATCTGCTTTTTTTCAAGAAATTATTTGAATCTACTGATGAAATAGTTATTGAAGAATTGGTTAAGAATGAACCATTGAGTCAATTCAGCCGGAGGATATGGTTTCTCTATGAATGGCTTTTGCAGAAAAAATTGAATCTTCCAGATCTGAAAGAAGGAAATTACGTTCAGTTGCTGAATGAAAAACTGCAATTCACCATCGGAAAAGGTGAGAATTCGCCCCGGCACCGAGTAAGAAACAATCTCCCCGGCACAATAAATTTCTGTCCACTGGTGCGCAGGAGTGAAAAACTGGAAAGATACATTAAGGATGATCTACCAGGAAAGTCCGCAGGTTTACTACGAAATATCCATAAAGATGTATTTTTAAGAACATCTGCCTTTCTTTTACTAAAAGATTCGAAAGCATCATTTACTATTGAAGGTGAAACTCCCTCAAACAGCAGGGCTACCAGGTGGGGTAAAGTGATTGGTCAGGCTGGTAACCGTCCGCTATCAAAAGAAGAACTCATACGTCTTCAACAAATTGTAATCGGGAATGACAGGTTCACAAAGATGGGATTCCGTGAAGAAGGCGGATTTGTTGGTGAACACGAACGAACCACCGGAGAACCTATCCCCGGGCATGTATCCGCAAGATGGCAGGACCTGGATGAATTAATAGATGGACTAATAAAAACGAATTCCAAATTAGAGCGCTCCGAATTTCCAGCTGTGTTAACTGCAGCAGTCATTGCATTTGGATTTGTCTTCATACATCCGTTCGTTGATGGCAATGGAAGAATTCACAGATACCTCATTCATCATATTCTTGCAAATATGAAATTCACCCCACAAGGTATCGTCTTCCCGGTATCGGCAGCTATATTAGAGCGGATTGATGACTATCGAAAAGTGCTTGAAAGCTATTCGCACCCGCTACTTGATTTCATTGAATGGAGGACAACACAGGATCATAATGTCGAGGTTGTCAATGATACATGTGATTATTATAAACACTTTGACGCCACATTGCAGGCTGAGTTCCTGTTTGATTGTATCGATCATACAATTGAGCATACTATCCCTACAGAAGTTTTATATTTAGAGAAATTCGACCAAATGAAATCCTGGCTGGATAATAATTTTGATATGCCAGACAGAACTGTTTCCATGTTGATTCGATTCCTTGAACAAAACAATGGAAAATTATCAAATAGAGCACGGAGTAAGGAATTTGCTGCGCTTGAAATTGATGAAATTGAATTAATTGAGAATCAATATCAAAAAATCTTCTATTGAAGACAGGTTGAATAAATCTGCATTGCAATAATCTGGAAAAAACAATACTGCAAAAACCTGTAGTTTGAGAAAATCTTCATAAAATACGACAAATGTAGGCCCAATTAACAATTCAAAAAAAATATGGTTTACAAACAATAATACCACGAATAAAGCGACTATTTAATGCATAATATGCAACGTTTAATTTTGAAATGCAACGAATATACATTATTTTCGTTGTATATTATGCAACGTATAAAGGTTTAAGCACATGCAGATATATATATATCAGAAAGATCACTGGCCAAACTTCACCTGGAAAGCAGAACACATTGTCAATCTGCTCAGTGAAGCAAGAAATCTTCAGGGCCGGTTAATTGGAAAAATGGAGTTATTGGGATTTAACCTGAGAAATGAGGCCCTGCTGGATAATTTAACATTGGATGTTTTAAAGTCATCTGAAATCGAAGGAGAAATATTGAATCCTGAACAGGTTCGTTCATCCATTGCAAGAAGATTGGGGATGGAAATTGCAGGTTCAATAGATTCCGACAGGGATGTAGACGGCGTTGTTGATATGATGCTTGATGCTACGCAAAACTGCTTTGAACCATTAACAACAGAAAGGCTGTTTGACTGGCATGCGGCTTTATTTCCAACAGGCAGAAGTGGGATGTATAAGATTAGGGTTGCTGACTGGAGGAAAGATACAACAGGTCCAATGCAAGTTGTATCAGGAGCAATGGGAAAAGAAAAAGTGCATTTCCAGGCACCAGGCTCCGATTTGGTAGAAAATGAGATGCTTCTTTTCCTGGACTGGTTCAACAATTACAATAAAACAGACCTGGTGATAAAATCTGCTATCGCCCATTTATGGTTTGTAACCATTCATCCTTTTGAAGACGGCAACGGGAGAATAACAAGGGCATTGTCGGATATGTTATTGGCCCGGGCAGATAAGAGTAATCAACGATTCTACAGCATGTCAGCCCAGATCAGAAAGGAACGTAAAGTATATTATGAGATACTTGAAAAAACACAAAAGGGTAACCTCGATATTACTGAATGGATCAAATGGTTTTTGCATTGTTTGATCAGTGCTTTAAAAACCACTGATTCAACACTCAAGCAGATTTTGTTCAAGGCTGATTTTTGGAACAGGCATTCGAATACAATTTTAAATGAAAGGCAGACAAAACTGATAAATAAACTTTTAGATGGATTTGACGGGAAACTGACTTCATCTAAATGGGCTAAAATTGCCAAATGTTCAAAGGATACTGCGATCAGGGACATTAATGACCTGATCAATAAAAACATATTACGTAAAGAAGCTGCAGGTGGAAGAAGCACTAATTACGAATTAGTGAAATGAGAATACGCCAACTGAAGGTCAAAAAGAGGTAATCGAGTTAGAAGATAGATAATTAAATTTAAATCCCTATCCGTCCTCTCACACCACATTTAGCTTTACAGTATTATATCTTAGAAGAAATTATGTTAAACGAATGAGTAAAGGTGAACTAATCACAGCACCTGGCTTAAGGCTAATGTACGGAATCAGTGCTTTTTATAATCAACGCAGGGAAGCGCTCGACCTAACCGGAGAAACCGATATTTCAGACAATTACTTACTGGTGAAGTTATATAGTAAGCTGGATTTCCCGCATCAGGAGGGGCGTTGCCAGAATATATAACCTAAATGGTTATTTAACTGGAGTTTCGGATAAAATTACGTTCTTAGTAAAATAATTTTCCCGAACGGAAATATGATATTCTTCAGATGCATTGAACTTTAGCGATAATCCCCGAAAAACATGGCAGAAGGAAGCAAACGCCACCCTGGAAAGATTCAACTGTTTGAAACGAATCGACCGGATACACCGGTTCCCCAAAAAGAACGCATTCTATACCTGGATATCCTGCGGGGTATTGCCATACTGTTCATATTTCTTGCCAATATTAAAATTCTTTCCGGTGTATACTTTATGTCTGATGCCGAAAGACTGTCCATGAAAACAGCTACACTGGATTATGTCTTACGTGTTTTGGACTTTCTTTTCGTAGATGGGAAGTTTTATTCCGTATTTTCTATCCTCTTTGGGATTGGTTTTGCAGTGCAGTACCAGCGTATGAAGAAAGATGACAGTGTTTTCGTACCCTTTTTCATGAAAAGAATGACGGGACTGTTGCTCATTGGCGGGATTCATTTATTTCTTCTATGGCTGGGTGATATCCTTACCCTGTATGCCCTGCTTGGGTTTCTTTTGATTTCCTTCCGTCACTTACCAAACAAAAAAATACTGATCTGGGCAGTAATTCTTTTATTTATGCCGGTTGTTCACTGGTTGATGATGTATTTCACCAACACGTTTTACCCGGCTTACCTGGCTGGAAGATTCTTTGAACTGGCAGGCGGGATCCTGTCGAAAGAAACCACAGAAGGCTTCAGTTCAGATTTCAGTTTGCCGGCCTACTATGCAATCACCAATTTCAGCACATGGATGGAGGTGAACCTGGTGATGCCACTTTTGCGATTATCGCGCATTCTTATGGAAGGGCGTGCTTTCAAAGTGCTTGGTTTGTTTCTGATGGGCATATATGCCGGTCGGCAAATCCTGGAAAACAATCTCCTGTCCAATTCACGGCTGATAAAAAAAATCGCGTTGTGGGGACTGGTCATCGGATTGCCCATGAATCTGTTGCGCACCTGGGTGGAGTTTGGTTCTCAGAATGAGGGTGTGCTGTCCGAATTTCTGGAGTATTTGCTTAATTTTCTTGCATTAACCCCCATGGCACTGGGATATTGTGCCATAGTTGCACTCATTGTTACCCGTCGCAAAGCCTGGTTAAACTGGTTCGCTGCGATCGGACGAACCGCCCTTTCCAATTACCTGTTTCAGACCATCATCAGTATTTTCTTTTTCTACGGCATAGGATTGGGATATGCCTTTTCCTATGGTTTCTCGTTTTCTGTACTTTTTGTACTGATCGTGTTCGCCGTGCAGATTCTTTTTAGTTCTATATGGTTACAATATTTCCGATTTGGACCCGTGGAGTGGATCTGGCGGCAGCTTACCTATGGTAAAATAATCAGGTTGAAGAAAAGCAGACCCTGATTTATTAAGGGGTCTGGAGAATTTTCAATCATACAATGAGTGATAACAACTGAACGCCCGACTGACTTAGCAATCATATCAAAAAAGTCCCGGGTAATCGTCTTTATCGAAGATTTGAAATAAAATTGCTCAATGATGAAGGTTTCATATATACATGAAACTTTATTGGTTCGTTTTAAATGTTTCAACTATATCATCATTGTGATTGGGGAATTATGAAATAAGAGACTTTTCAAAAAAATACACCAACTGTACGCCAAAAGGGGGTTAACAAAAAACCGAACTCCTTTATTATCTGGTAGTTCGGTTTTTAGGTTGAGGTCGGTAGCGGATTCGAACCGCTGTAACTGGTTTTGCAGACCAGCGCCTAACCACTCGGCAAACCGACCATAAATATTTTATCTAAAGAACTTTACAAAGGTCGGTAGCGGATTACTCGGCTTGCGCCTCGTGAGCTCGCAGCCTGCAGCTGCTCGGTTCGAACCGCTGTAACTGGTTTTGCAGACCAGCGCCTAACCACTCGGCAAACCGACCATTGTTTGTTCCTGTAAATCGGCTTGCAAAATTAACAATTATCTTTAACTATAGCAATCTATACATGCAAATTCCCCCAAAGATTACTCGGCGCTCATAGCGAAACGGAATCCCAGGTCACTGCCCGTTCCTCCAGCCCAGATGCCATCGAAGGGAAGCGCAATACGAATTTCAAAGTGACTGGATGCATATCCTCCGCCCCAGACCAGCCGGTTGTACCCGCTCGCTCCCTCGTCAAAACTCCACTCCCAGACATTCCCACTCATGTCATATACTCCCAGCGCATTGGGCTGACGATCCCCTTTTACTACATCGGTCTCCCCGGGATTCGGGCGTACACCATCCTTGTAACGGTATACCGCCACCGCTGCGGAGGCATCAGCTTCTGCGGTCCAGGCTGCCGCACCGCTTGCATAATCGCCCGGGGTCCAGTACTGACCGCTGCCGGCGGGATACTCATACGCACCATTCGAAGCATCATCCCCCTGCCAGCGCGCCGCACATTCCCACTCCGCAGCTGTTGGCAACCTGAATCCACGCTTTGAAACATCCACCAGTGTTTCGTCGTCCATCCACGTGGTGTCGATCCCGTCGTACACCTGGTCAGACTTTTGCATAACCCTGTCAGTAACTTCATTACATACCAAAACTGCCCCAAACCAGGTGATATACTTCACAGGTTGCTGGTCACGGTTGTCAAATACCCTGAAATCTCCCTCGTAATAGATATCAAGCTGTTCTCCAAGTACTTCCCCCATGTCCATCAAGATCTCATCTCCCCATTTTACGGTGGAATAATCCACGTAGTTGTGAGCAAACCGGTCCTCCTTGTTAAAAAAATCATTGACCACATAACCGGTAATTCCTCCGTCCGGATTGAATTCATAGCCGTCCATACCATTAAAAGCATCTGCCACCAATTCATTGGTCGCCTCGGTTTCAGCAATCCAGAACGGATCACAGGTTACTTCCGGACCATCTTCAAAATCACTGTCCGAATCATCCTCGTTGGATAAAAACGTTCCCCCCGGACAATAGATCATCACAAACTCATGACCTGCATATTTAAATACCTTCCGGTCACCTGCCTCGTAGGGAGGATCCTCGTCCTGGTCCTCGTCGAAGCTGGCCACCACACCCACCGAATCATCCACTGTAACAGTGAGCGGATTCTCCGTCGAGGTAATATCCCCCGACCAACCTGTAAACAGGTAGCCCTGGTCCGCTACAGCAGTCAGGTCCAAAGAAACGGGCTCAGTAAAAGTGTATTTTCCTGAACTTGCAAGGGTATTCCCGTTCTCAACAACGATCACTTTGCCATTCGTCGCCGAAACAGTCAGAACATACGATTCATCTTCAGGTGGATCTTCCTCCTTCTCACACGAACACAACACCACGAACAATCCCGCAAAAAAGATGAATAAAAACCGGATTGAAAACTTACGTTTCATAAGCACTAATTAATATTATTTAAATCAGAACCGTTTTGAAGATGAGCGCACCTGCAGCAGTAAATTTCAAGCGGTATATAAATTTACAACAACTACAGGATCATGTGCCATATCCGGTCAGATTATCCACAAAAGGAACCATCGGGTTGATATACATTCTTCCACCGGGCTTTAAAGGCCAAATACTGTGGTTGAAGGTCGAAAAAACATTGCACCATTATTGCCGAAAGCTGTGCACCATTGTTACCGAAAGTTGTGCACCAGTATTGCCAAAAAAGGGGTACTCCTGGTTGCGAAAATGTGTGCAGTGGCAGTTGCTGATGAATACGCTGCAACTGCATGCCCAATTTCAAAAAGCGCTCATTCAACATTTCAAAGCCGTTGCGTTATATATTTCAGTACTTCTGCATTATCTTTGATCATCAGATTCACCAAACCCAAATGAAACCTATGTCCACACTCAAATCCCTTGTCCTGAAAAACCGCAGCTACCGGCGGTTCGACGAATCCCACCCAATAACCATAGAAGCCCTCCACGAAATGGTCGATGCCGCACGGCTTTCTGCCTCGGCCAGGAACGCCCAGCCGCTGAAGTATTTCCTCTCCAACACGCCTGGTACCAATGAAAAGATCTTTCCCACCCTCGCATGGGCCGGGTACCTCAAAGACTGGCCCGGACCGGCGCACGGAGAACGCCCTGCAGCATACATCGTCCAGCTGCACGATACCAACATCCCGGGAAATTACTTCTGCGACGATGGCATCGCGGCACAAAGCATCCTGCTCACTGCGGTGGAAAAAGGCCTTGGCGGATGCATCATCGCCTCAGTAAAAAAAGATCAGCTCAGGCAGGCACTGGATTTACCCGGACACCTGGAGATCATCCAGGTGATCGCACTGGGAAAACCAGCCGAAAAAGTGGTTATCGAAGAGATGCAGGAGGGAGACATCAAATACTGGCGGGATGAAAACGGTGTCCACCATGTACCCAAAAGACCTTTGGAAGAACTGATCATCAGCGGGTAGAGATTTTTTTGAACCTTTGCCCACCCGATCTGTCTTATTGCAAACCAATAATCAATAGATCCGGCTGTATGAAACATCTTTTACTTTCCCTCTTTCTCTTTGCTCTCTTCTCAACTATCCATGCCCAGCCCGATACACTGCATCTCGACGATGTCACCATCTCGGTCACACCTTTCGAACAACGGCTGAGTGAAACCACGGGAAGCCTCTCCATTATCCAGCCACTGCCGGAAGATGCCCTCAGCACGATCAATATCGCCGATGAACTGAATACCGCCCCGGGGGTCTTCATGGCCAACGGTACCTATACCACCAACCGGATTACCATTCGCGGGATCGGTTCACGTACGCCCTATTCATCCAACCGCATCCGGGCCTATTTCGAAGAAATTCCCCTGACCAACGGTGACGGTATCTCCAGCATCGAAGACATCGACATGCTGGGGATCTCCAGGGTAGAGATCCTCAAAGGACCCGCTTCCGCCGTATACGGATCAGGACTGGGTGGGGTGGTCAGGATGAAAGCGCTGTACCCTGCACAAAATGGATTCAGCTACAAACTTTCCGCACTTGCCGGGAATTTCAACACGCAAAAATACGGCCTGCATACCGGGTGGAAAAAAGACCATACGTCCATCTCACTGGGAGCGGCAAGATCTTCATCCGACGGATTCCGCGAAAACAACCGGTACCGGCGAAACAATGTCTACCTCCACGGCCAAACAGGCAACAACAAAAACAAGATCACCTTCCACTTCCTGCTCACCGACCTGTTCGCACAGATCCCCAGCTCACTCAATGCAACGGATTTTATCGAAAATCCTGAAAAAGCGGCAGGCAACTGGCTGGCCATCGAGGGATATGAAGACTACACTAAAGCCACGGCCGGGGCAAGCTGGAAGCATATGATCAACGACCGGTGGGAAAACCATGTAACCCTTTTCTCTGCCTGGCAGGATCCTTATGAATCCCGTCCTTTCAATATCCTGGATGATGCCTCCTTTACCCTGGGCCTCAGGGAATATGTGCAATTCCGTAACAACAGCCTGGAAATACAGGCCGGGATCGAACTTTTCAATGAAAATTACAATTGGAAGATCGTAGAGACCAATTCCGGAACACCCGGGGACCTCCAGCTGCACAACACGGAGGACCGCCGGTATGGCAACCTGTTCGGCCATGCCCGGTGGACGCCTGCACCAGGCCTCAACCTGGAAGCCGGCATCAACTTCAACCTGCTGGAATACCGGCTCGAAACCATCTACAATGTCGATGCGGTCGACCAGTCGGGGAACTACAGCTACGAACCAGTGGTATCGCCCCGCTTCGGGCTGAATTACAACATCGCCGGGGACC
>CAYOSB010000064.1:0-382 GCA_964406495.1 uncultured Bacteroidaceae bacterium
CGGCGACTTTTATGGAGACTACTCTATAAGCTGGGATCATGGCATTACGGATGGTGTGGATTTCGTACCTCTGGTTTCTGATGACTACATCGTAACCGTAACAAACGCATTTGGATCCAACTACGACACGATCCATGTTGAGGTATACCCGCTGCCTGTTTCGGACATAGAAGACCAAAGCATATGCTACGGTGAGGAAGTTACCCTGACAGCCACCGGAGGAACATCGTACCTATGGGACAATGGAGTGATCAATGGCAATCCTTTTACTCCGGGTACCACCTCTGACTATCATGTGACCATTACAAATAGCAACGGCTGTACTCTGAAGGACACAGTCACTGTTACCGTAAATCCCCTGCCGACGATCGATGCCGGGGAA
>CAYOSB010000064.1:482-16044 GCA_964406495.1 uncultured Bacteroidaceae bacterium
GATGCAGTTGCATGTTTCGGAGATGAGGTGACTCTGACAGCCACCAGCGACGGAACCATTGCATGGGACCAGGGTGTGACCAACGATATGTCATTTATCCCTGAAATCAGCGGTGATTACATCGCAACAGCGACCAGTGACATGGGCTGCACGGATACCGACACCGTTACTGTTACCGTAAATTCTTTGCCGACGATCGATGCCGGGGAAGATGCAGTTGCATGTTTCGGAGATGAGGTGACTCTGACAGCCACCAGCGACGGAAACATCGCATGGGACCAGGGTGTGGCCAACGATGTGCCATTTATCCCTGAAGCCAGCGGTGATTACATTGCAACAGCAACCAGTGACAGGGGTTGCACCGATACCGACACCGTCACTGTTACCGTAAATCCCCTGCCGACGATTGATGCCGGGAACGATGCAGTTACATGTTTCGGAGATGAGGTGACTCTGACGGCCACCAGCGACGGAACCATTGCATGGGACCAGGGTGTGGCCAACGATGTGCCATTTATCCCTGAAGCCAGCGATGATTACATCGCAACAGCGATCAGTGACATGGGCTGCACGGATACCGACACCGTTACTGTTACCGTAAATCCGCTTCCTGAAGCAGATGCAGGTGCTGACCAGGATATTTGTGCGGGAGAGAGTGTAACTCTGCAAGCCTCTGGAGGTACGTCCTATACATGGAATAACGGGCGGTCGAATGGTGACAGCGTAACACCGGACAAAGATACCACCATGGAGGTAACAGTAACCAATGAACACGGGTGCAGTGCCACAGACGAATTGTTTATAGGTATTATTGAAGTTGATACCAGCGTTACCAGGGACGGAATCCTGCTGATTGCCAATGCGAATGATGCAAGTTACCAGTGGATCGATTGTGCAACAGGCAATCCTGTCACGGGAGAAACAGGCAAAAGCTTCACCCCTGAAATAAACGGTATATACGCAGTAGAAGTCACTCAGAACAGCTGCATTGCTTCATCTTCATGTTATGAAGTTACTGGAATCGTTTCCGTTCCGGTTGATCCTGCTGCCCGAATCCAATGTTACCCGAATCCCACACAGGGACCATTAAAACTGGATCTTGGTCGGGAAGTTGACGAAGTGCAGGTCAGAATAAGTGACATGTCAGGGAAACAATTGCTGATCAATGTTTTCCATGGAAGCAGGATCATTGACCTGAACCTGCAATCCTACAATCCTGGCTTCTATCTGGTCGAAGTTATCGGCCCGGAAGAAAAGAGCATATTGAAAGTACTTAAAGTCAACTAGCGTAAACTGAATAATAGCCATAATAAATATTAAAAATAAAACTTGGATTACAACATTGAAGGGTTCGCCGAGCACCTTTAAAATATAAGTATTCTGCGAGGCAACTGGTCACCTTAAGAGAAAACGAAGTTTATAACATATTGTAAATTAATATTATAACTAAAATATATACTTGTGAAATAGACTATGAATTAGATCTGTCTGATAAGTAATAAAGAGTTTACCTGATAAGGATACAGCAGGCGGAGAAGATATGGATGGAAAAAGTGATAAATTATTAATTCAGGATCGGAAAAAACAATACATAATATTCTCACTTAACAAGTTTTATCAGCGGATCCTGTTTATACTTTTTTCGGCCTTGCATTTTCAACCACCATTGTTTACAATTTAATCTGAATCCAATCAATTTTTTCCATACATTTGCCCCATCATTGGTTCTCCAATGGATGGAGCCGAATGCGGTTGATCAACCCGTCTGAAACACGGGACTTCCGCTGAATTATTCACCAATGGCAACGGCCGCAGGTGAATGCTCCGCCAGGAGACGAAGAGGGAATGCCGTGTGAATCGGCAACAGTTCCCGCTGCTGTATTTTCCAATTGGGTTCTGAGATGATCCCACTGTCTTCGTCCGCCGTAGCTTTAGCGTAGGTGGACCGTCCGCCGTAGCTTCAGCACTGGCGGATCGTCCGTCATAGCATCAGCGATGGCGGGCATTGCGCTAATCAACTACACCGCGCAGAAAGGTCCTCCTTCGCTAAAGCTACGGAGGACAATGACGGGAAGGGCTCAGAAAACAGGAATAAGTCAGAAGACCTGCCAGTGAACGATTTTGTAACCTGCGGTGAACAGGAAGTCGATCGATCACGAACCTTTTGACTTACAATCTTCCCCGCAGTCCGCAAAATCAGACCTGTCTGCAATGTATTCCGGCATACGCCGGGCTGTTGCAGCTGACAGGAAGCCCCGGATCACCGACCGGCAGATGGGCGAAAGCCCTCCCCCGATCGAACAGTTCGGGCAACAGAACGTCCGGATGCTGCACGGCGCCTGTGGTTCTGATTTTGTTCCGTGCCAGGTATTTTATTGGAAGGTGTGCAGGCGGATCCGGGAGAAAAAGAGTGCTCCTGTTCCGCATACCTTTTCCGCACAGCGCTTCCAATCGCCTGAAACATATAAACAATGAAAAAACTGTACACCACGGTGGTGTTTGCTTGCCTGGCAGGCGGGGTAACTGCACAGACAGGGCAAACAACCGGAACCCAGGCCGAAGACCTTCCCCCGGAAGTCATCCGGCCCATTGAAAATGTCGAAGCCGCTGAAGATGCCGGCATTTTCACCCTCGACCTCACCCACCATTTCTCAGATCCGGATGACCCGGATGCAGACCTCAGCTTCAGCATTCCGGTCAACGCAAATCCCACCGTCGCCGAAGCATCCATCGCGGGCAACACCCTGGAGATCGGGTTGCTTTCACCCGGACAAACCACGATCGTCGTGGAGGCAGCATACATGGGTCTGGCGGCTGCCGATACTTTTGTGGTGGGCGTCCGGCCTGTCATCGAAGCAGAGAATGAAGTGGCAACCTTCGACGACCTGGCACTGAATCCCGACAGCTATTGGAACGGTTCAGATGGAAGCGGCGGCTTCACGACAGGTCCCGCAACATTCAGCAATACATACAATCCGGATTGGTTCTCCTGGAGCGGATGGGCATACAGCAACATGCAGGACAACACCACCCCCGGGTATATCAATCAGTACAGTGCGATCACCAACATCCGCCTCGACTCCGCCGGTGGCAAAAACTACGGGGTCTCCTACGCCTCCCCCTCGTCTGAAATCCAACTGGATACAAACTCCAACCAACAGGTGAAAGGCTTTTTTGTCACCAACAGTACCTGGACAGCCCTCTCCATGAAATATGGCGATGACTTTTCCAAAAAATTCGGAGGCACCGATGGTACCGATCCCGACTGGATGAAACTGACCATCACAGGCATCGATACCGATGGGGAAACTTCAGCAGTGGAATACCACCTGGCAGATTTCACCTATGATGACGATACGAAAGACCATATCATTGAAACCTGGCAGTGGGTCGACCTGGCACCCCTCGGGAAAGTCAGCCAGCTGCAGTTCTCCATGAGCTCAACCGACAACGGGGACTGGGGCATGAATACCCCGGCCTATTTTTGCATGGACAACCTGGTGGTGGTGCCCGATGCAGCCCCGGGGCTGGCCCTGCCAGTTGATGATGTCGCAGGAATACCGGGCACAACATTGGCAGTTGACCTCAACGGGATGTTTACTGATCCCGATGATGACGATGCGGCCATCGAGATCGTCCTGGTGGACGGTTCATGGAACAACACCATCGTGCAACCTGCCATTGAACGCGACACCCTGTGGATCGACCTGTTGCAAACCGGCCAAAGCAGCTTGTCATTGTCAGCCATTTCCAACGGAAAAACGGTCAGCACAGACATACACATATCCGTCACCGACGCTCCAAAGGGATCGCCCTACATTGCCGAAGTACTGGAATATGTCCCGGCACCCTCACAATACATGAACGCTGCCCCGTGGTCCACGCCCTCCTCCCCTGCCTCGATCATCGGGGGTGTTAACGGAAGCCTCTCCCTCGGCGCATTTGGCGGATACGTGGTATTCAGCTTTGAAAAACCGGTTAAAAACGATCCTGCCCATCCTTATGGCGTCGATTTCACCATCTTCGGAAATCCCCTCCCCAACTGGTCCGAGCCCGGAATCGTCTCCGTGATGAAAGACGAAAACGGGAACGGACTTCCCGATGATACCTGGTATGAGCTCGCGGGCTCGGATCACAATTTCAGCTCGACGTTCAGGGAATACAGCGTAACCTACGAAAATCCGGGCACTGACAGCGCCATGGATGTCCCGTGGTCCGACAACCTGGGCAACAGCGGAACCATCGAAGCCAACAGCTTCTACCGTCAGCCCTACTACCCGCTTCAGGATTCATTCCCGGAAATAAACCAGGAGCAATACACACTCTCAGGAACCATGATCCGGTCCACGGTTGATACCAACTTTGCAACCACCATTTTCTCCCGGAGAAGGGCCTTCGGGTATGTCGACAACCAGTTCAGGGGGACAAAACCCTATACCCTTCCCGACAATCCCTATACCCCTGCCGTGGAAAATGCCGGCGGAGATGCGTTCGATATCAGCTGGGCAGTGGATGAATACGGCGACTATGTGCAACTCGACCGGGTTCATTTTATAAAAGTGCACAGCGCAGTGAACGATGGAGCCGGATGGCTGGGCCAGATCTCCACCGAGATTACCGGCGCTGCACTGGTCCACCCGGAAACCGATGTTACAGGAAGTCAGGACCTGCTCGTGATCCGCGAGATCCCGCCGGTACTCGACACCACCGAATATCAGCTCGAAGTATTCGCCTTCACCGATGGCAGGCTGAACAGGCAAAAACAGATCCGCTGGTCCAGCAGCATGCCCGGTGCCGAAGTTGATGAAGAAAACATCCTGCATGTCAGCGGCTCGGGCGAACTGACCATCACCGCATCGCTTGTCTCCAACGCAGAGGTCAGCACCTCTGTCTCCACCTTCATTGACCTCTCCGTCGGACAAGGTGATAAAATGTTCAGACAGGAGGAAATTTCAGTATACCCCAACCCTGCCCGCGATTACATTATGCTGAAAGGGTGGCCGGAAAAGGCCGCTGCTGGTGCTCCGTTGCCCCTCCTCCAGATCTTCGACCTGGCAGGGAAACAGATGAAGTCCCTACTCCTGGAAGATCCCGGTACCAGGATACATGTTCGTGACATCCCCCCGGGAATGTACATGGTCACCATCACATCGGGCACCACACGTACAACTACAAAATTCATCAAAAAATAGAGAAGCCCGCAGGCAGTGATGGAAACAACCGGTCACATACGAAGGACCCACAGCCTCGGAGATCCGCTGCATCTGCCAGGCGCAACGGCGCAGCTCCTAGTGGGACTGCAAATCTTCTTATGCGGAAAAGGATATTTGCCATGTCGTATGCTGACTTTCATTGCGCTTCAGCTGGCGTTGTTGATCAGCCCCGTAAAAGCACAGGGCATCCGTGATTCCGTATTCCGGATCACCCAGGTGGAAGTCGCTGCACAGCGCTCATACCAGAAAGAGCAGGCCGGCATGAAAGAAGTGCGCATCGATACATTCATCATGCAGTACCAGGTCGCGGCCGATCTCGCCACGCTGCTGCAGGAAAACACCACGGTCCACATCAAGGATTACGGCCGCGGGGCCTTATCTACCGCTTCATTCAGGGGAACTGCACCCTCGCATACCCAGGTCACCTGGAACGGGATGAACATCAACTCACCCATGCTCGGGATGGTTGATTTCACCCTGGTACCCATGTTCCTCGTGGATGAGCTGAAGATCAGCCACGGCGCATCTTCCATTGCAGCACAGGGGGGCGGACTGGGCGGACTGATCGCCATGGAAAACCTGCCCGACTGGAACAACACTTTCGGCGGGAAAGCCTACGCGGGGATCGGCAGTTTCCGGACTACAGATGCATATACACGGGTGGACATCGGCAACCAGCGGGTGCAGACCCGGACACGGGTCTATTCCAATTATTCGAAGAACAACTACCCGTTTGTCAACAAGAACATCATCGAGAGGGACACAGTCACAGGTGCGCTCTTTCATCCCGAACAAGAGAACCGGGATGCTGCATACCGGAAGCTCGGGCTGAGCCAGGAATTTTATTTCAGGCTCGCTGAACGATCTGTCCTCTCCAGCCGCACCTGGGTGCAGGATGCCAGCCGGTCCGTGCCCACCGTTCTGAGTAACGAGTACAGTGAGAATGGATTGCAGCGGGACAATATCCAGAACGACCGGACACTGAAACATGTATTGGAGTTCAGTTCCTGGCGGGAAAGAACCCGGTTGAAACTCCGCTCCGGCATCGACTACCAGTTGCTGGATTACACCATGCAGTCGGAAATCATTGGCCGCGACCCGGTTCAGAGTGTCAATTCCGAAAGCCGGATGTTCAGCTGGTACAATCATGCTGAACTGGACCAGGACCTCACGGAACGATTCAGTCTGAAAACCTCGGCATCGCTGAACCGCTTCGGAATCGGCACACTGGATTCAGCAACTTTTTTGGGGTATGACACTACGCGACTGGAAGCATCGCTGATGACCGGGTTGTATTATAGTCCCATTGATCCGCTGCAACTCTCGGCACAGGTACGGCAGGATGTGGTGTCCGGGTATGAGACGCCGCTGATCTACACCTTCGGCATAAGCGCCAGGCCTTTTACTAACCATGACCTGCTGCTGAAGGCCAACCTGGCACGGAACTACCACCACCCTACCCTCAACGACCTCTACTGGCAACCCGGTGGGAATCCCGACCTGTTGCCGGAGGAAGGATACACCGGGGAAACTTCTGTCAGCTGGATGAAGAAAACGGATAGGGTACACCTGCACACCTCGCTCACCGGGTACTATTCCCGCATTAATAACTGGATCCTCTGGCTCCCCGGGTTTAAAGGCTACTGGGAACCGCTCAACCTCCGCGAGGTGCGGTCCTACGGAATGGAGTACCACCTGTCGACGGACTTTTTCCTGGGACAATGGCAGCTGAAGCTCAACGGGACATTCGCGCTTACGCATACACGGAACGTTGATGATATGCATCTTTTCGATGAGACCAGATCGGGGAACGCGGATGCCGGGACGAGCGGCTCCGGAGGCGGTGATTCCGGGGAAGAAGATGCCGGGGAAGATGATTCAGGGGAAGATGATTCCGGGAACAATGCATCCGGGGGCGACAACTTCGGACAACAGCTGCCGTTTATCCCGAAAGTATCCGGTAACCTGAATATCGCAGTGATGCGGCAGGGATGGTTCGTGATCTTCCAGAACAATTCCATGGGAGTGCGGACGCTGTTGAGCAGCAACGAAGAGCTGAGCAGCAGTGCAGCATTGAGCAACATTGACCAACCACCTCAATGGGCAGCCCGTTCGTATACCCTCTATCCCCATTTTCTGAATCACCTAACCCTCGGCAAGAAGATCCTGCAGCCCGCTGGTACTTTTACCCTGGAGCTGAAGATCGAAAACCTGTTCAACGAATCGTACCGCAACGTGCTGATGCGGTTCATGCCCGGCAGATCATTCACCCTGAACCTGAAATATGATTTTTGACAACAACACAAGATATTTCAAAGTTCAACGCATTTAACAACGCAATACATTGGAATGAGCATACGTCCACAAATACGCAGAAACACTGACTGGAGCAGGTTGATCATCCTGGCCCTGGTACCACTGTGGGTGATGCTCCCCTCCTGCATGGACGATGATGCGTGGTATGCACTCAACGATCTGCAGGTGCATTGCGATACCACCCTGAACAATGCCATCAGCCGCCAGACTGGTGTGTTTGTCGTGAACGAGGGAAATTTTATGTACGACAATGCCTCCCTTTCTTATTACCTCATCGACTCGATGCAGTACCTCAACGATGTGTTCTACCGGACCAATGGCACCCCGCTGGGTGATGTGGCACAGTCGATGGTGATCCGCGACAGCCTGGGGTATATCGTGGTGAACAACAGCAGCAAGGTCTATGTGATCAATGTCAACACCTTCGAATATGTGGGCAAGATCACCGGTCTGACCTCCCCGCGGTACATGCATTTTGTAAACGCCAGCAAGGCATATGTCTCCGACCTGTATGCACGTGCAATCACCATTGTGGACCCGCAGAAATTCGAGATCAAGGGGTATATTGATGTTTCCAATCCCGCTTCACAGCTGAACCAGCACTCCACTGAGCAATTCGTACAGATCGGAGACCAGGTATACACCAACTGCTGGAGTTACGACAATACCATTTTGGTCATCGATTCAGAGACCGACCGGGTAATTGATTCCGTCAAAGTACCGCTGCAGCCCAATTCCATGGTGGCGGACCGGTTCAACAAGCTCTGGGTATTGTGCGACGGAGGTTTTGAAGGCAATCCAGCCGGTCACGAAGTCCCGGCGCTTGTACGCATCGATCCTGCCACACTTGAGATCGAAACACGGTTTGAATTCAGTCCGGACGACCAGCCCACCGAGCTGAAGATCAACGGTACAGGCGACACCCTCTATTTCCTGAACCGGCACCTGTACCGCCACATCGTAACATCCGAAACTTCTCCGGAAAAGATTCTCGAAAGTTCTTATAGCAGCTCCAGCTCAGAAGATTCACAAAGAAAGAAACTTGTTGGTTCCGGTAGGAAAACCTCCCTGGCCCAACCGAGATTAAACTCTGCCGGATTGTCCTCAATCCAGGAAATTATGGAAAGGCCCACCCCCCTCCAGGTCGGCGGATTCTACGGCCTCGGCATCGATCCCTATTCAGGCGACATTTACCTTGGCGACGCCATCGACCAGGTACAACACGGCGTGGTGTACCGCTACAAAGCGGATGGCACAGTCCTCGACACCTTCCGGACCGGCATCAACCCGGGATTTTTCTGCTATAAATCAGAGGAGTAAAAGTATAATTTAATAAATTACAATTTACATCCGTTACGATTATTGGTCAAACCCTGTCAGAACGAAAAGCAAAAATATACTTTTCGTTTATTTTGTATATTTCGTTTATTTCGTCTATATTTGTTATAATTCAATTTAAAACTAATTTAATGATGGACTATGTCGAATTAAATAAACCAACCAAAGAGGAACAACAAACAGCATCGCAGTCATATAACGCACTGGTTGCTTCAATTAAGAATTTAAATACCCTCTATCCGGAAATTGAGATTGAGGAAACAAAGGAACGTATTAAGATCCCCATAACCGCATTAAAATTTCTGGCAAAGATTCTAGAAGAGATAAGCAAGGGGAACCCCATTTCAATCGTTCCTTTAGCCACAGAAGTGACAACTCAAGCAACAGCAGAAATACTTGGTTGTTCAAGACCTCATGTCGTTAAACTACTTGAGGAAGGTAAAATTCCTTATACCAAAGTTGGCAAACACAGAAGGGTACAGTATGAGGATGTAATACAGTACAAGAAACAAATGAAAAAGAAACAAAAATCTTACATCCAAAAGCTCATGGAACTGGATGAAGAATCAGGAATGTATGATACATAGCGTTAGATTTATATGCTGATGACTTTTTAACTGATATAATTGATTTAAACCATGAGAAAAGTATAATGGCATTTAAAGATCTTGTAATCAATAAAAAAAAGCCCGCGTATGATGAATTTGAAGTATTAGATATCTTAAGAAGAAATGGATTGAACTCCACTGCTAACTATCTACATACTTTAATATAAATATCAAAAGTTCTCGATGCCATCGAACAGGTAGGGTTCGGATTAATTATAGATAATCCCTGAGATTATGGAAAACCCGGGCTAATCAAATAAATTTAATAATGTTTCATTTAATGAAACTTTTTGTGTATAATAGCAAAGAATAATGAGAGTACATTTGATTAAGAAACAATCAATCGATGATTTTATTTCAAAAAACAATCAAAGTAAACCATCCTTTGAAATCTGGTATTTCTGTATTAAAAAAACCACATGGACCATTTGAAATATACAGTTATAAAAGATAAAAGACAATATGTTGAATATTGCGACAGACTGGAAGAAATCGTTCTCAATGATGACGGTGAAACACAGGATGAGATAGAACTATTAACAGTCTTAATTGAAAAATGGGACAAAGAACATGGTGAGATGTCAGATAAAGATCCCGTTGAATTACTCAAGGCATTAATGGCCGAACACAACCTGAAATCGATAGACCTGGTGGATATCGTTGGCCTTTCCAAAGGCACTGTTTCTAAAATATTGAATTATTATACCGGTTTATCAAAACAGACAATACGAAAATTGTCCGACCATTTCAAAGTTTCCCAGGAAGCCTTCAATCGTCCCTACACATTGAAAAGCAGGCAGCAACGGAAAACACAAAGCCAACAGACCTGTCAGTACATAAAAAATGCTGACACCAATATTTAGACCCATTCTGAACACCTCGCTGCAGCCGTCGAGATCTCGTGTGAATTGCGCTCGAAGGGCAACTGATAGAGTACCTCTACCTGCGTGCTTTCACACTTCAACAACAACACCTGCACCTACCTCCCATCCAGGAAACCAAACAATACCCATCAAAAAGCCGAACCACAACCCTAAGAAAAAGCGAAGATGGTCCTTAAGATATCCCGAACAATACCCTTATTTAGAATGCTTATACATTAGCGCAAAACATATGCTAACATATTGATTAATTGCGTGATAGATTTGGGTTTTGAAGCAAAAAAAGAACCTCTCCTGAAAACATGTTATTCAACATAAAATCTCTGTTAAACAAATAACATGTCACTTGTTATATTTGTACTAGTTATTCTGTAGGATTTATAATATTTATCGTTTAAAACAATGAAAAAGCAATATTTAATCATACTCATCGCACTTATTTTTGGACTTCAACCCGGGATCGCCCAGGAAAGCTTCAGGCTGGACGAAAGAAACAGCGAGATCATCGTGGAAGGCACTTCATCAGTGCATGACTGGGAGATGACTGCAACCAAAATGAATGCCAGCATCAAGCTCGCGATCCAAGACAACCAGATCAAAGATATCGTCAACGTTGACTTCTCAATGCCCACTGAAAAGCTGGAAAGCGACAACTCCATCATGAATAAGAAATCGTGGGATGCCCTGAGGTCAAAAAAGCACGAATCCATTCGTTTTGACCTCAACACGGTAACCGGGTTTTCAACCAATGGAAGAACATTCAGCGGAACAGCTTCAGGCAGCCTGGTCATCGCAGGAAAAAGCAGGCAGGTAACCATCCCCTTCACCGGGAACATCAAAACCGGGAACACCATTACGGTCACGGGACAGGAGAAGATCAACATGAAAGATTTTAATGTATCTCCCCCCACCGCTATGCTGGGCACACTGAAAACCGGGGAAGAGGTCACCGTGAAATTCAACATGGATTTCGTCTCTGAATCACAATATACAGAGTTACTGCAGTAAATAATAAAACATCCCGGGAAATATGCGAAGCTGCTTGAAGTAAACAACATCGCATTCTAAATGGGACAAAGCAACCAGCAGATGATATGAAACACCGGTCTGCATATAGAAAGTTTTCAGCAAAATACTGCATGACAGTCGTGCTGGGAGTCATTCTTTATGCCACGAATGCCGGAATGGCGCAGGCCCAACATTTGCAGCGGATGCAACAGGCCGGGCAGCCCCACCAGGATCAGCATTCCTCCCCACCTGCGCTTTCATCCATCAGCACCTCCTGCAACAACTACATCAGCATCACGGGGGAAACCAACATCAACCATTTCAGCCTCGACCAGTTTGTCCCGGAAGACCTCATCTGCGGGGTAGGTGATTCGCGCTGGATTAAATTGCCCGAAGAGCATGTGTACCTGATCAGGGTTCCCGTGAGGAATTTCGAAGCATCCAACAGGATGGTATATCGCGATTTCCTTGAGCTGATCGATGTAATCAAGCATCCGTATATCAGCATCTTCATTGAGGAAGCAGACTTTGAACTCCTTTTCGAGGACCGCAGTTACCTGAGGCCCAGGATCGGAATCACTGTCGCAGGCACCACACGGTATTACAATGTCCCCTGCCGGGTGGCAGAATGCGTAGACGGAAAAATAATGATCAGCGGTCAGAAGACCCTTAAACTTACTGATTTTAAATTAGCTCCACCGGAAAAAACAATGGGTCTGATCAAAGTACAAAACGAACTTATTATTAATTTTGAGTTTAGTTTACCATCTGATTCAGGGATTAAACTCTCGCAAATTTGAAATTCAGTACACGGACAAGATACGGGATCAGGGCGATGATCGAAATCGCACATCATTCACCGGAAGAAGGCATTTTCCAGAAAGATATTGCGCAAAAACAGGACATCTCCAACAAATACCTGGACCATATTATTCATGGCCTCAAGGTGGCCAGGCTCATTGCCAATGTTAAGGGTCGCAAGAGCGGATATGTGCTGACCAGGCCGGCCGACCAGATCACCGTATTTGAGATCCACAGTGCCTTTGAGCCGGGAATCTGCGTGATCGACTGTCTGAACAACGCGTACCAGTGCGATCGCAAGGAAGGATGCGAAGCACGTGGATTCTGGGGAGCACTGAACCAACAGATCACCGCATACTTCAAATCTGTTACCCTGCAGGATCTTGTGGAGAAAAAAACCATCCTGGAGGATATCGAAACCTCGTAATCCAGTCGCACCAACCCCTGGATCATTACCCCGGCAATAGACAACCTGGAATTTCCCACGCATGACCCTGCCACAAAGGATCATTTCGCTGTGACGGTCATTCCTCCATTCCAACCAGGGCGACGCGTCCTGGCTCATTCCGCAAAAACGATCATTCCTCCGCTGCAACAGGTTCCTTCAGGTACCTGTCCAGCCATCCCCTGAACTCGCGTTGCCACAGGATGCTGTTCTGCGGTTGCAGTACAAAATGAGATTCCTCCGGGAACACCAGCAACCTGCTCTCAACACCCAGCAATTTCGCAGCATTGAAGGCTTGCATGCTCTGCGTATAGGGGATCCTGAAATCATATTCCCCGGTAATGATCAATATCGGCGTATCCCATTCACTCACCCGCAGGTGTGGGGAGAACCTGTAATTCCGTGGTTTGGGAACATCCCAATAGGCCCCGCCATTGTCGTGGTGCACGAAAAACACCTCTTCCGTCTCGGTATACATGCTCTCCATATTGAAGATCCCGCAGTGGGAGATGAAGGTGCTGAACCGTCCCTCGTGGATGCCTGCAAGATAAAAGACCGAATACCCGCCATAACTGGCACCGACAGCACCCAGCCGTTCCGCATCGATATAGGGCTCCTCTGCATATACATCAATCGCCGTAAGATAATCCCGCATATTCTGACCGCCGTAATCCGTGGAGATCTGCGCATTCCATTCCTGGCCGAATGTAGGCAATCCGCGACGGTTGGGTGCGACCACCACGTAATCGCCCGCGGCCATCATCTGGAAATTCCAGCGATAGGAGAAAAACTGGCTCACTGCACTCTGCGGTCCTCCCTGGCAATAGAGCAACGCAGGATAGGTCTTCGTGGAATCGAATCCCGGGGGCAGGATCTCCCACACCAACATCTCCTTGCGATCCGTGGTCTCTACCCAGCGCGACCGTACTTCCCCCATTTCAATATGATCGTAAATATGCTTGTTCACGAAACTGATCTGCCGTGTCATGCCGCTTTCTGTTTCTATCCTGAATATTTCCGTAGCCATTCGCATCGACATCACCCCGGCGGTCATCACATCACCTGCCAGGTCAAAGGAGGTAATATCATGCATGCCGTCGGTGACCATGGTGATATACATTGAGTCCAGCTCAATCTTGCCTACCTGGTAGGTCGCATGATGCCCCGTAATGAACCAGATGGCTGATCCGTCTTCGCTCCAGGTGATGTGCGATACATTCTGGTCAAAATCTTCCGTGAGGTAGCTGATCGTCATCGAATCCAGGTCCATCAGCATCAGCCGCTCCTTATCCGCCTCGTACCCGGGCGTCTCCATGCTTTGCCATGCCATGTACCTCCCGTCAGGCGAAAATGCCGGGTACTTATCATACCCGTTCATCTCCCCGGTCAGGTTCTCCGTTTCACCGGTTTCCACATCGTATAGATAGATATCCGCATCGGTACTCACTGCATATTCATCGCGGCTCATTTTTTTGCAGGAATAGGCGATCTTGCTCCCGTCCGCATTCCAGGTGATCTCTGCATTGTCGAACCACGGCGACAAAGGCGCCTCGTATGGTTCACCCTCCATGATGTCGACATGATTGACCAGGCGGCCTTCTGACAGCTCGGCCATGAAAATATGCGATACATATTCATCCTCCCAGTGGTCCCAGTGACGGTACATCAGTTCCTCGGTGATCATCACATTGGCTTCCGGCAGGTCGGGATACAGCTCTGCAGGGGTTTTCCTGAATTTTACCTCCTTCAGATACAGCACGCGGCTGCCATCCGGTGAATACTCAAATCCGCTGATCCCGCCTTCCACGTCCGACACACGGACCTTCTCTGCACCGTTGATATCCGTTTCCCAAAGCTGCACATCCCCGGAAGCATTGGAAAGATAGCCGATCTGACGGGTGCCCGGTTTCCACCTGGGATTAAAATGCGAACCATCGCTTTCAGTCAGCTTCAACAGGTCAGTCCCCTCTGCAGTGATGGTATAAAGGTCCGTAACCTTTTCCTGCGAAACAGCGTCGTAGCGGGTCACGGTATAAACCACCACCCTGCCATCAGGAGAAAGCCTGTGTTCCCCGATCCTGCCGAATTTCCAGAGGATCTCCGGGGTCATCACTCCCCCGTCAATCTCCTCCTGAGTGAGCTCCCCACTAAAATCAGGTCCCGTCTCCCGGGGCACTTCATTATTGCAGGAAGAAAAAAAGACCACGGTGCAACACAGCACCAGCAACATCGGGAATCCAATATTTTTCATAATCAATCGTTTTATAATCACATGAAATTAACACTTTTTCTCCAATCCGGCAATGGCTTCGTCAACGGTGGCAGCAGGAGCAACGGCGGCAGCACCCACATCAGCAACGGTATCTCCAATGGTACCATCAGCAGCATTCCCAACGGCGGCAGCAACAGCAACGGCGGCAGCACCCACATCAGCAACGGTATCTCCAACGTTAGCAGCAGCGGTGGCAGCAGGAGCAACGGCGGCAGCACCCACATCAGCAACGGTATCTCCAACGGTACCATCAGCAGCATTCCCAACGGCGGCAGCAACAGCAACGGCGTCAACACGCACATCAGCAGCGACATCCCCAACGGCGGCAGCAGCAGCAAAGGCAGCAATGCCCGCAGCAGCAGCAGCCCCAACACCGGCAGCAGCAGCAACGTCATCGCCACCCACATCAGCAGCGGCGCCAGCACAGGCATCGCCCGAAGTCATTCATCCCGGGCACGGTTCTTGCATTTCGCCATATTCACCCTGTAATATCAAATCATTTCACTACTTTTGTCTTACACCTGAAAGCTATGATTACAAGAACACTCATAATCGCAATACTGGCCATTTCCACTGGTCTCCAGGGGCAATTTTCTCCTTATAGAAACAAGATCCAGCTCGAATGGGAACTGGAATATAACCGTCCCGGAAGATCCCGTACCCAGGTTGCTGAAGCCACC
>CAYOSB010000065.1:0-1656 GCA_964406495.1 uncultured Bacteroidaceae bacterium
AGGACAACCGGATGCAACTGACCACGAAATACCGCATTCATGGCGATGTTTCCTATGCTGTTGATCTGGCAGCTTTTGAAATACAGTTCAGGGAGCGTGTTCAGTATGGATTCAATGATCTCGCTTCGATAGAAAGGTTCACTGACAATAAGCTTACCAACAGGAACAAACTAACCCTGGAATATGATCTTTTCGCATCGCCGATGACTTTCTTTGGCTCCTATGAGCTATTTACCGATATCACCAATATGTCGGCAGTTGAGTTTTCTGATCATCGTTTTGAATTGGGTGTGGAGGTTGCCTTGTCCTTCACGAGCCAGGTTGAGATCAGCTATATGCTTGACAGGGAGTTGAATGAGTTTGATCCACTCATGGCACATATCGTGGTGATCGGGTTCTCTTATGACCTGTAAAATCATCTGGTGAAATATTTTCCAGACTGCTTTGTTTGATCGATTTATTTTGTTTTTTTGTCAATCAATCACACTTATCCGTACTTTTATTGTACCAAAACTTCTGAATCATGCAAAGGAGCATCAGTCGCCGGATCATCTGCCTGGTCCTTTTTAGTTCGCTTTCTGCCGTTACATCTGTCTCCCAGTCTTTACTTCAACCATTGCAGGGAGAAGCCGGAAAAACAAAGCAGGATACTGTGAAGGCACAGGTTCAACCGATCCCACTTGGCGAGATCAACAGTGCTTCAACGGAAGCTTTCCAGCGGTTTGCCCGCGTCCGAAATACGCGCATGCAGCCTGAGGAGCAGGTCGAAATCGCCCGGGAAGTGGATAGTGTGCATGCCCGTGTACGTGATTTTCTCCAGGACACGGCTATTTATCAGCTGGAACTCCTGACCTTCAGGGAACAGGAGAGTCTGAATACCAGTCTGCAACTGCTTGACCAGGAGATTGCCGATGTGCTGACCACGATCCGGAACTACCTGTCAGAAATGCAGGCGGGCGCAGAGTTGATCAACAGCTCGAAAAAACGCTGGCAGCTCACAGCTGAAGTGGTGACCAGGCAGAATTCGCCTGAAGCGATCCAGCGCCGTGTACAGAATATTCTTCGCAGAAGCGATTCTATCAACCTGTTGCTGCAATCTGACATCGACTTTTTGCTTACCCAGGCAGATCGCATTACCGGTCAGCAAATCAGGCTGGAACAGTTTGAAATGGATCTGGAGGAATTTAAAAGTCTCTCGGGAAGCCAGTTACTCAAGCGGGATGCTGCACCGATCTGGGTGCGGCTGGGTAACAGGGAGCAGGGCGCATTTTACCGGCATCTCGACCAGTTGATCCTGGATTTCAGGCAGGATAGCCAACTGGTCATGTCGAAGTATATGGGAAACCTGTTCGGTGCGGTTATTCTTTTTGTGGTTCTGCTCATCATGGTCTTCTGGATCCGGGGACACCTGGCTGAAAAGAACCTGAAGGCCCGGGCAGCCAGGTTCAATCTGTACCTCCGGGAGATTTTCCTTATGCCTGTTGAAGTTGCGCTGATCCTGACGCTATATTTTACGAGGTTGATGATACCCGATCTGCCAAATTCATACCGGGCCATCTTATCCATTATTGCCATCTATCCCATTATCAGGATCTCCATCGACATCCTTCCTTCAAAATTCAGGCGCTACCTGCTCGAATTTACTGCGGCATACCT
>CAYOSB010000065.1:1666-16025 GCA_964406495.1 uncultured Bacteroidaceae bacterium
ATGTATGACCAGACAATTCTTTCCCGGTTGTTGCTGTTGCTCACACAAGCGCTGGCCGGATTCTTCCTGGTCCGGTTCCTTATAGAGAACAGGAAGCTGCTTCGGAAAAACCTTACCTTTGGCGGATCGTTAATCAGGTTTGCGGGCATTGCAGCAGGAGTGCTGCTTGGTTTATCGCTGATCGGTAACCTGGTAGGGATTTACGGACTTTCAGAATATATTACAAGCGGGATCATTCAGAGTTCCTTTTTGGTACTGACCACCTATGTGGGGTTCCACGTGTCAGCTGCACTGATTTACCTGCTGCTGTCCAGTGCGTTGCTCAAAAAATCCAATATCATACGTGGCCAGTTCCGGTATATTTTCCGCCGGCTGTTTAACCTCCTGAAAGTGCTCTTTGTTTTTTCCTGGTTTTATATCACCCTCTATTATTTTAATGCACGGGAGAACTTCACGGAAGGGATCATTGCATTCCTGAACCGTCCGCTACAGATTGGCGAAGTGGAGGACCTCACGCTGATGAGCATTGTGCTGTTCATCTTTGTCATTTGGCTTTCATTGTTCATTTCACGGATTGTCAGGTACGTGCTGCAGGACGAAGTCTTCACGCGGATTGAAGTAAAGAAAGGTATGCCTGGGACGATTACCATGCTGGTGCGGATCGCCATCGTGAGTATCGGCTTTATGCTGGCTGCGGCTGCCGCCGGAATGAAGCTCTCCAACCTGACAATCATCCTGGGAGCTTTCTCGGTAGGTATCGGGTTCGGATTGCAGAACATATTCAATAACCTCGTATCCGGACTGATCCTGGTTTTCGAACGTCCCATCAAGGAGGGAGATACCGTTGAGGTGAATACCCTGCTGGGGCAGGTAAAGCGCATCGGCATTCGTTCCAGCGTGGTGCGGACCTATGATGGTGCGGAAGTGATCGTTCCCAATGGTACATTGATCTCCAATGAATTGATTAACTGGACCTTGTCGGATGCACATCGTCGCGTGGATGTGCGGGTGGGTGTGGCTTATGGAACCGATCCGGAAAGGGTGCTGAAGATCCTGCTGAAAGCTGCAGACGAAAACACGAACACAATGTCAGAACCTGAACCCCGGGCTTATTTTCTTGGTTTTGGTGACAGTTCACTGGATTTCAGGCTACTGGCCTGGTCGGACCTTGATCACAGGCTCGAGATGGAAAGTGAACTCAAGGTGGCTATCAACACGAAGCTGAAGGAGGCTTCCATCGAGATCCCCTTCCCGCAACGCGACCTCCATGTCAGGTCAGTTGATCCGAAAGCCGGGGATAATTTTCGCGGGGAATAGTTGACGATACACTTCCCTGATCAACAAAACATGTAGTTTGTACCATCGGAAGTGAACGTTCGCATGCTTCAAGTGTGTGCTTGCTGAAAACCCCTTTTAATTGCCTCGGGAAGTGCTTTCCCGGCAAGCTTTTTGAAATGAATACAGGTGTTACTGCGTTTTATTTTGCCGGGATTCCGGCAGTGCAGTAACATTATTGTTTTTCTTTTTATTCAAACATTTAAAAACGCAACATCATGCAACGCAACAATACCTTTATTTTATTATTGGCCTTCCTGGTGATACTGCCAGGAACGCTTCTCAGTCAGTCAGATACGGTTTATTATCGCACGAGTCCGTTCCAGGTAACCTTTTTCACGCCTCCTTTCAGTTCAAACGGGCTGGACAATGCAAATTACGTGAATGATATTTCATTAAACCTGTTTATCGGTGTCTCAGGCGGAGTTGATGGCATGGAACTGGGTGGATTTATCAATGTGGACCGGTTCTTTGTACATGGCTTCCAGGCTGCAGGTTTTGGGAATTCCGTCGGGGGATCCCTGGACGGAGTGCAGGCTGCCGGATTTTACAATGTTGTCGGGGGAGATGCCAGGTACGTGCAGGGCGCGGGATTCATCAACGTAACCGGGGAAAATCAATACGGACTCCAGGGATCCGGATTTGCGAATATAGTTGGCAATCACCTGACCGGTGTGCAGGGAGCTGGATTTGTCAATGTGGTTGGCGGTACCATGACCGGTGTCCAGGGCGCAGGCTTTATCAATGTTGCCGGAGACAATACCAGCGGCTTGCAGGCTGCAGGATTCATGAATGTGGCCGGAGCATTTCAGAATGGGGTGCAGGCCTCTGGATTTGGGAATATTTCCGGTTCCGGGAAGGTGAATCTCCAGGCTTCGGGATTCTTTAATGTAGCGGATGAGGTCGATGGTGTACAGGCGGCTGGTTTCATTAATCGCGCCAGGTATGTGAAAGGACTCCAGGCAGCGGGTTTCATCAACGTAGTGGATTCCATCGACGGGATCCCGGTGGCACCTTTCAGCATCGTTCGTTACAACGGTTATCAAAGACTGGAGATCGCTGCCAGTGAAATACAGTATTTGCAGGCTTCATTCAGGCTCGGCGTGGAGAAGTTCTATACTATCTACGGAATGGGTAAGGCGTTTGGACCCGCCAGCAGGTGGATGTATGGTGCCGGAGCCGGTACACAACTTCCACTGGGTGAGCGCTCCTTTGTAAATATTGAGGCGATGGTCCACCACGAACTGTGGATGGGAGATGATCGCGCACCCCGCTTTCTGCATCATCCGAGGCTGAACATGGTTAACCAGCTGGGCTTCACTTACGGCATGCACCTGGGGGACTTTGCTGAATGGTTTATCGGACCCACACTCAACCTTTCCATTGCACATATTGAAAATGCTGAGGACAGCTATATTCCCTGGGAACCCATCGCTCCGCAGTGGACCTTCACTGACCAGACCTACCAGGAGGGGAATCACCTGGCCAACTATGCATTTTGGATTGGATTCAGGGGAGGATTAAGGTTCTAGAACACCACAGGATCCAGGAGACCATAGGATCCAGGAAAATACAGAATCCAGGACACTGCAGGAAACCGGCCGGGAGGATTCTACCCGAGCTGGTCCAGCAGTTCCTGCCTGTATGCCGGGCTCACCGGGATCGGAGTTTTATTGATGTGCACCCTGTTTCCTTCGATAAATCCGACCTTCGACAGGTTAATCACCCAAGAGCGGTGCACACGCACAAAGGTTTCCTTCGGAAGGAGATCGAGGAACCGTTTGATCGTGTCATGAACCACGAGCCTTTTCCCATCGTCGAGGTGTACCTTGATATAGTCGCCGCATGCTTCGATATACAAGAGGTCGGAGAGGTGCACGGAATAGATTTTTTTATCGGACCGGATCAGCAGTGTGGGATCCTGTTGTTCTCCCGACAACGCCTTTTCTTCCCGGTTGGCTTTTTCCGCACGTTCATAAGCGCGATTCACCGCTTTCAGGAAGCGTTCGAAGGAGAAGGGTTTGACCAGGTAATCCACTGCTTCCAGTTCGAAGCCCTCGACCGCATATTCAGGATACGCAGTGGTGAAAATGATGAGTGGTGCACGAGACAATGACCTGGCGAAGCTGACGCCGGACAAGCGGGGCATGTTGATGTCGAGAAACAACAGGTCGACCGGATGGTCAGACAACTTCTCAGATGCTTCGAAGGCATCCCTGCATTCATACTGCAGCGACAATCCGGGGATGTCATGTATGTATCTTTTCAGGATATCCCTGGAAGCCGGCTCGTCGTCGATGATCAGGCAGGTAAGGCGCTTCATGATTGTAATTCTATCTGAAGGGTTACTTTAAAGGTCTTCCCGTTGTCGTCGATTTCCAGGGAATGTTTTCCGGGGTAAAGAATTTCCAGGCGCTCTTTTGTGTTCCTGATCCCGATACCGCTGAACGCATTGTTTTCCATCAAGTCGCTTACTCCCTGGTTGTTCTCAATGGTAAAGGTCAGTAAATTTTCCCTGATACTGAAATTAATATGTACAAATGCTTCTTTTTCAGCTCCCTGGAGACCATGTTTAAAGCTGTTCTCTATGAATGGGAGGAAGAGCATCGGGGCAATCTTCAGTTTCCCGGATTCACCGGATATATCCAGCCGGATGCCAGCCCTGACCGGATCCACCCTGTGCCTGTACATGGCCACGTAATCCTTCACCATGTCCAGCTCCCTTTCAAGTTCCACAACCTCTTTCTCAGTCTCATACAGAGTGAATTTCAATATTTCGGAGAGTTGTAAAACAGTTGCCGGGGTTTGTTCCGACTTGTTCAATGACATGGAGTAGATGGTCTGCAGGCTGTTGAGGAGGAAATGTGGATTGATCTGTGAACGCAGGTTTTTCAGCTGGACCTGTTTTTTCTGCCTGTCCCTGCGGAGGAACAACAACCATTCCCTGGATATTTTCAGCATCGTGGAGAGTGCCAGGAAGACGAATGCATAGATGAGGAGTATACCAAATTCGTCATATGTGATAAAATAGTAGTCATCGAGGAGGAGATCGATCCACCGGTCGAACAACAGGAAGATCAATCCTGCTGCAATAAAGACGATCAGGATGAAACTGAGTGAATACACAAGCAGTCGTTCTTTCCTGAGGAATGCGGGGACCAGGATGTACAGGTTGATATAGGTGGACAGGATGAGCGGGGTGATGAAGAAAGCGGTATAGATGATATCGATCTTCTCCGGGCTCGTGCTCGCGGAAAAAATATGTAGCAGAACCAGGAAACCAGCGCACCAGTAAATGAGGTGCCAGGCGATGCGCAGGTCTTCCAGGAAGAACCCGGTCAGCCGGTCCCTGCTTGTTTTCCGGGATCTGTTTTTATTCCGTGACATATTTGGTTCGGGGGACCTGTTAGGCGTGCGGTCCTTATTTCGTTTCAGGAACCGGGCCATCATAGGGGAACAATTTCAGGAAAACGTGTGCATCTGTCTCCTCGCCAGATGCAAAGGCATTTTCGATTTCACCAGTGGTTGTTTCATCGTTCATGTATTTCAGGATGAATTTTTGCAGTTCGTCTGTTTCTGCTGTAAGGATATTGCTTTCGTAAATGGAATTGAATTGTACCTTTTCATGGGCAATCCGTATGCGGTTGTTTTCAAACAAATCGTTCATCCACTCTTCACCGAACCAGAAAAGCATAACAGTGTCTTGCTTAAACTGCATTCTCGCCAGTGTATGCACCGGGACATGGTGGAAGGCGGTCATGTCGGAGGAGCAATGGTCCGCATCAGGCAACGGAAAGAAATCGACATAGCGCTGACCATTCAGTATGAAGAGCGTTCCCTGGAGGTAGGAGATAGCATCCTTGCTCTCGTAATAGGTGATGGAATAAGTACTGTCGGATCGGTCGGGCTTGTCACTCATAAAGCCTTCAGATACCATGTGGGATCGGATGACCCAGATGCAGGAATCCTTGTCGATCCAGTTGCCCACCAGTTCTTTATCGAAAACCTTATCTTTCATTTTGTAGAAGGGATGGATAGAGCTTACCAGGCAGCCGCTCAGGGTAAGCCCGATAATGGTCACGAAAAAAATGGCAAATCGTTTCATGGTGCTGTGTTTTTACGTTGCTCCAAAATTGCCTCAAAGATGGGTGCCGGTCAAATTTTTTCGACGAAACAGGCCGGTTGATCGGTGAAACCCGGATTATTTCCGTGAAAGGTCCACCTCGAGGATGAACGGTTCGAATATCTGGCTGATATACAGGGATCCGCCGAGTATCAAGGCGGTGGAGCCTGCACTGATTTCACTGCCGTCTGTGTAGTACAATGTCGTGACCTTTTCCTGTTCCGGGTCGTATTCCCAAACCTTTACGGGAGATTGTTTCCTGGGTGACCGGGCATGGGCGATAAATTTCAGGGGTTTTACGTGCCCTGTGGTGTATAGTTTTTGATCGTGCATCCTGATGTTGTCATTCCCGCGCAGTCCTTCGACGGGTTCGCGGACAACCAGTTCTCTGCCGACGATCTCATAGACATGCAGCAGGTGGTTCACTGCATCGCCGGCATAAAGTGTATTTCCGATCCTGTTGATCCCGGCAGGCATGCCAAGTCCTTCGGCAGCAACCGTTGCTTCCCAATCACCGTTGGCGTTCCGTTCCAGGCGGACGATATTGGCGCGGTTCAGCCTGAAGATCTTTTCCATCATGTTATCGCGTTCCCCGGCATCGTTGACGACGAACAGCTCGCCGGCGGGACCCAGTGTCAGTGCATTGGGCGAATGAAGGAGTTCCGAGGCGATGAGCTCCCGGAATTCCAGGGTACTTTCACCGACCTCCCATACATAGACAGGATGAAATCCCTCGTCGTGTTCATGACTGATGGCATAGAGCAGGGGAGGATAAGTCTTGCTGTCCAGGAAGATGCCGTGGGGCTGGAACCAGAGGGAATCGGGCATGCCTGTCCTGGTTAAAGTGTCGACCTTCCCCGTGGAAGGTGAATAGGATACGATTTCACCGAAGGGTTGCTGTGTTTCCCGTCTTGCTGTACAGGAGATCAGTAGCCTTGGTGTTTCCTGTGAGCGGTCCAAAACCATGTCCTCCGGACCAGCACCCACGGTGATTCGATGTGTCGGAAGGGTGGAAACTTCCTGTGCGCTGCAGTCAGTGAATAACAGGAGCATCACACCGGTGAGCCAGGCAACATTTTTGAAGAATAAAGCTTTCCTGTTCTTTGTAATTTTGCTTTTTCTCATGAATTTCAAGCATTTTTATGGTTCTCTGCATATCATCGATCCCTAAAATACAAATATTCAGGTGAATCTCTTTCCATTCCGGCAGATTATCCATTGCAGGTTGCGATATGTTTCAAAAATGCGACGAAAGGGGTGGTTGTTGTATCGTCATTCTCAATTGTGTTGGTTGGCAACCTGTTCCGTGTATTCTGCTGCTTAAAGGAGGGATCTCCTGGCATTAAACTAACAAATTTTTGCTTATTTTGGTCTCATGACTGAAGCTACTTATTACTGGCTGATTGCCGGGTGGATTATATTGGGTCTGGTTATTTTCATTGTGCTCCAGTTTGTTTCTGCTCCCTATGGCCGGCACACACGCCTGGGGTGGGGGCCACAGATTCCCAACCGGTTGAGCTGGGTGATCATGGAGCTGCCGTCGATGCTGGTGTTCGGATATTTTTTTCTTTTCGGTGACGGGCGGTCTGCGCCTGTGACCTGGATTTTCTTCGCCATATGGATTGCACATTATACCAACAGGAGCCTGGTATATCCGTTCCGGACGCGCACACGCGGCAAGCAGATGCCTGTGTTGATCGCATTGTTCGCGATCTTTTTCAACGTGGTGAACGGTTCCCTGAACGGACTGTGGTTCTCCAGGTTTTCAGGCGGTTACACATGGGAATGGCTGTATGATGCGCGTTTTATTGTGGGTGCCGTGGTGCTTATTGCAGGGGTGACTATCAATTTGCGGGCGGACCGCTACCTGCTGCGTCTTCGGAATCATACTCCCAACGGCTATAAGATCCCGCGGGGCAGGTTGTTCAGATATATCTCCTGTCCGAACTTTGCGGGTGAGATCCTGGAGTGGACCGGTTTCGCGATCATGACCTGGAGCCCGGCAGCGCTGGCTTTTGCACTGTGGACTTTCTTTAACCTGGTTCCCAGGGCCATTGCTCACCACCGGTGGTACAAAGCAAAATTTCCGGATTACCCGGAAGAACGAAAGGCGGTGATCCCGTACCTGCTGTGAGTTATCCTTCTCCTGCTGTGCCTGGTTGCGATCCCATACCTGCTTTAACGGATTTTAGTCGTGCTGGTTCCCTGGTTAGACCGGTAGCTGCTTACTCACTTTTCTTCCACCCACATCCGGGCATTCACAAATGCTTCCACCCAGGGGGTAATTTCATCGTTACGTCGCGCATCGGGATAATACCCGCACTGCCAGGGGAAAAAGGCCCTTTCAAGGTGCGGCATCATGGCCAGGTGACGGCCGTCGGTGGAGCAAATGGCTGCGACATCCTCATCGGAGCCGTTCGGGTTGGCAGGGTAGGTGGAATGTGCGTATTTCCCGACTACTGTATAGTTCTTTTCTGCTGGCAGACTGAATTTTCCTTCGCCGTGGGCAACCCAGGCGCCGATCTGCATCCCGGAGAGACTGTGGAACATGACTGACTTGTTTTCAGGGACCGAAACGGTAAGAAAGTTGGATTCGAACTTCCCGGAAGCGTTGTGCAGCATCTTTGGTGCCGGGGCGGATTTGCCGGTCACCAGGTTCAGTTCCACCATCAGCTGGCAGCCGTTGCAGATCCCCAGGCTGAGGGTATCTGTGCGGGCATAGAATTTCTCCAGGGCGATCCTCGCTTTTTCATTGTATTTGAATGCACCGGCCCATCCTTTGGCAGATCCCAGTACATCGGAATTGGAGAAGCCGCCTACGAATACGATGAATTGAATATCTTCGAGCGTCTCCCTTCCTGCGATCAGATCGGTCATGTGCACATCCTTGACATCAAAACCTGCCAGGTACATCAGGTAGGCCATTTCACGGTCGCCGTTCACGCCTTTCTCGCGGATGATCGCTGCCTTTACGCCGGAAGGGTTCCTGCGTTCAGGATCGATCCCCAGGGATGCAAGGGTCCCTTTGAAATCATTGTACCTGAAATTCAGCGCATGTTTGGAGTAGGAGACGTACCTTTCTTTTGCCAGTGCTTCTGTCGACTGTTTCCGGTCCAGCAGATAGGAGCTGTGGAACCATTTGTCGCGCAGTGCATCAATGTCCAGTTCCCAGGTCTTTTCCTTCGTGGTGAGTGCTATTGTCCTTCTTTCTTTTGAATTGCTAGTTGCATCCCGATCACCAGCAGGTTGTTCCCCTGTGGGTCGTCCTGGTGCTGTTCCTGTTTTCGCTGTTCCTGTCTTCGCAGTATTGTTTTCCGCCGAAATGCTTCCTGTGGTTGCTTTTCCGGCCGGCCTGCCGATTACATGGAACCGGATGCCCTCTTTCTCCAGCAGCGCGGCCACCTGGTCGTATTCCCTGACCTGGATCACCAGGCCCGGATTCTCACTGAACAGTATTTCTGCAGTAGACGCAGAATAGCGCGTGATGTCGATTTCAGCACCCCCCGAAGCATTGGCAAAGCACATCTCCAGCAGGGTGGTGATCATGCCACCGGCACTGATATCATGACCGGCAAGAATTTTGCCGTCTTCGATGAGTGATTGTACCAGGTTGAAGGTCTTTTTGAAGTAAGCCGGCTCTTTTACGTTAGGTGCTTCATTGAACAGGTGGTTCACGCTTTGTCCGAATGAGCTGCCGCCCAGTTTGAAATCATCTGAAGAAAGGTCGATATGGATCAGCCGGGTGTCGGGATCATTGTTCATCACCGGTTCAACGATCTTGCGGACATCGGTCACTTCTCCAGCAGCAGAAATGATCACGGTACCGGGAGCTTTCACCACGTCATCCCCGTATTTTTGTGTCATAGAGAGGCTGTCCTTTCCGGTAGGAATGTTGATGCCCAGTGCAATGGCAAACTCACTGGCTGCCTCGGCTGCCCGGTAGAGCCTGGCATCTTCGCCCTCGTTCCTGCAGGGCCACATCCAGTTGGCGGATAATGAAATGCTTTTCAGCCGGTCAGGCATGGGTGCCCAGATGATGTTGGTCAGGGCTTCGGAGACAGAAAGCACACTTCCTGCTGCCGCATCAACCAGTCCGGCAACAGGTGCATGTCCGATGGCGGTGGCATATCCCTTTTTACCGCGGTAATCCAATGCCACGGCGCCCAGGTTGTTGAGGGGCAGTTGCAGTTCGCCTGCACATTGTTGTTTTGCCACTTTTCCGGTTACAGAACGGTCTACTTTATTGGTAAGCCAGTCCTTGCATGCTACCGCTTCGATCTGCAACAGTTCTTCAACATAGCTGTCGATCTGCAACGGATCCGGATCAAAGGTTTTGTATTGCGCTTCCCGGGTCCGGTCTTCCATGATCGTTTTGGGCGGTTTACCAAACATGTCCACAAGCTCCAGGTCCATGGGTTTTTCGCCCGTGGAGCTGCTTTCGAAGACAAATTTGTGGTCGCCCGTGATCTTTCCGATCACATACAGCGGGGCGCGTTCCCGTTCTGCAATGCGCCTGAGCTCATCAATGTCGTTTACTTTCAGTACCAGTCCCATGCGTTCCTGGGATTCATTCCCGATGATCTCCTTCGCCGAGAGGGTAGGGTCGCCGACCGGCAACTGGTCCAGGTCAATCTTCCCGCCGGTTTCTTCCACCAGTTCTGACAGGCAGTTCAGGTGTCCGCCCGCCCCGTGGTCGTGGATGCTGACAATGGTATTCTGTTCCGATTCTGCAAGTGCACGGATGGCGTTATAGACCCTTTTCTGCATTTCCGGGTTGGCCCTTTGTACGGCGTTGAGTTCAATGGCATTGTCGAACTGACCGGTATCTACGGAAGAGACGGCCCCGCCGCCCATGCCGATCCGGTAGTTGTCACCGCCCAGCAGCACCACCAGGTCGCCTTTTTCCGGGGTATCTTTTTGTGCGTCTTTTTTCTTGCCGAAACCGATGCCGCCAGCCAGCATGATCACTTTATCGAATCCCTGCTTTACCATGTTTTCCTGGTGCTCGAAGGTAAGCAGGCTTCCGCAGATCAGCGGTTGTCCGAACTTGTTCCCGAAGTCGCTGGCACCATTGGAGGCCTTGATGAGGATCTCTTCCGGGGTCTGGTAGAGCCAGGGCCGTTCCTCCATGTTTTTCTCCCAACTGCGCGGTCCGTCAGGCCGTGGGTAGGAGGTCATATATACGGCTGTCCCTGCCATGGGAATGGCTGCCTTACCCCCGGCGATCCGGTCACGGATCTCACCCCCGGTCCCGGTTGATGCCCCGTTGAAAGGTTCCACAGTGGTCGGGAAATTGTGGGTCTCGGCTTTCAGTGACAACACGGTTTCAATGTCTTTTAAACTGAAATAGCCGGAGGTATCCTGGTGTTCGGGTGCAAATTGTTCGATCACCGGTCCCTGTGCAAAGGAACAATTGTCCTTGTAGGCGGAGACAACATAGTTGGGATGTGTCTGCGTGGTTTTCTTGATCAGGGAGAAGAGTGACGATTCCTTTTCTTCGCCGTCAATCACAAAGGTGCCGTTAAAGATCTTGTGCCGGCAGTGTTCTGAATTGACCTGCGCGAAACCATAGACCTCACTGTCGGTAAGCTTCCTGCCGATCCGTTCACTTACTGACTCCAGGTATGCGATCTCATCCGGACTGAGTGCGAGGCCTTCTTGCTGGTTGTAGCCTGCGATATCATCGATATGCAGTACAGGATCCGGTTGTTTCCGGATGGTGAAAATCTCCTGGTTGAGCCCGTCGTACATGCGTTGCAGCATCGGGTCATACGTGCTGTCCGGTCCGGGTACACTGAAATACTCTTCGATCCTGCTGATCCCCTTGATGCCCATGTTTTGCATGATCTCCACCGCGTTGGTGCTCCAGGGAGTGATCATTTCTTTGCGCGGTCCTACATAGAATCCTGCGCGGGAGGGTTCAATAAGTGCCCTGGCGCCACCGAACGCCCAGGAGAGTTTGGAAATAGTATCTTTTGCTAGTTTTTCGGGGTGTCCAACTGCAATAACGCGGTCGCCGTTGAGTGAAAAAAAGGTTATCATACTGCCCAGGTTGTGTTTCGCTGCAAAGATAGTGTTTCATGGTAAAAATCGGGCAGGTTCCGGCTTCCGAGGTTATCATAGGTTATTAACAGGAGTTCCCCGGTGTCCGTTGGTCACTTTTGCAAAGAATTGCTGACAGCATAAAAACATGCTTGGATACAGGGATGCATCTCACCATGCGTAAGATATCCCGGTAATGAAATATCCCGGTCACCTTTTTTTAAAGATTCGTTCCAGCAAAGAGGGGCGTTTACGGGCATCTTCCCGGTTCCGCCTGTCATCTTCACCACCCTGAGAACCGGGGGAAAGACTGTCAGCATCTTGTTGCGTGTCATCACCAGGTTCCAGTCCGAAGATTCGCTGGAGGATTCCCCTGATCCCTTTTTGGCGGAATGGTTCGCATTTAATGGAAGCGTATACCTTTTCAGGTAGATCGAAAGGTGCCAGGTAGGTGGATTCGAATGTGGCGTCTCTTTCCATTTCCCTGAGGATGCCGGCGACGATGGGAAGGGCGAGGGAAGATCCTGCACCGAGGCTGCTGTGAAAATGGATCGACGGGCTGCGGGCGCCTACCCAGGTGGCCATCACCAGTTCAGGAGTGTATCCCACAAACCATGCGTCGGAATAATCCTGCGCCGTACCGGTCTTACCTGCAAGATCGGAGGAGATGCCATAGACGGTCCGGATACGTTCCCCGGTGCCTTCGTCCACTGCCTTTTCCAGCATGGCCGTGACCGCCTGGCTGGTTTGTTCTGAAAACACTTCTGTTGCAGGTTGCTGTTTTCTCCTGTAGATAATATTACCATCAGCATCCGTGATCATTTCAATCATCACCGGTTCCTGCATGTGCCCGTTATTGGCAAAGCTTCCGTAGGCCCTGGCAATTTCATAAAGGGAGAGGTCCAGGGTACCCAGTGCGATCGAGGGTGCATCCCCGGGGGGCGCCGGGAATCCCAGTTTTTCACATGTCTTCTGCAGGTCCGCAGTATCCATGCTGAAAAAGAGGTCCAGCGTTGGCAGGTTCATGGAATGGGCAAGCGCATACCATGCAGCAACGGTGCTGTCAGGGGTGTCGGTACGGTCTGCATTCTCGGGTTCCCAATCCTCCTGGCCATCCACTCCTTCGAATACAACCGCGCGGTTTTCAAGGTAAGTGCAGGGGGAGGTACCCTGTTCGAGTGCGGTGGCATACACGAAGGGTTTGAATGCCGAGGCGCTCTGGCGGTGTGACAGGACCATGTCGAAGGGAAGGAACCGGTAATTGTTTCCACCTATCCAGGTCTTTACCGCCCCGGTGGATGGTTCGGTGATGAGCACGGATGCATTCAGCATGCTTTCGTAATGCCAGGCGCTGTCGCGGCTGCTGATCTCGCGGGTTTCTGAGCCGTTCCACGTGAACAGTGTGACGGGGTGGATGTTGATTGAAAGTTTATCTTCACTTAGAGCTCCCCGGCGTTCGTCGGATCGTTGCTCGGGTTCACTTGCAGAACCGGAAGCATTGAGTTCATCGGATCGTTGCCCTTTTTCTGCCTGTTGGTTGTCATCGGAATAATTGATGCTCAGCTCTTTTTCCCAACGCTCCTTCTCCCCGTGTTGTTCCAATTCCTGTTCCAGAAGCGTCTGCATACCGGGGAGGTGGTTGCGGATCGACTGCAGGCTGATTTCCTGCAAGCGCATATCGAGTGTGGTGAAGATCCTCAGCCCGTCGGTTTCGAGGGTATAGGTCGAATCGTCCGGGAGGTCGAGTTGCCGCAGGATCTCTTCGGTCTTTTTTCTTACCTGGTATACGAAATATCCCGCCGGGTTGGCGAGGTCCAGGTTCTCATATTCGAGGTCCAGCGGTAGCTGGCTAAGGCTGTCAGCGGCAGCTTCATCGAGGTATCCTTCCCCAGTCATGAGACTTAGCACAACGTTTCTTCGCTGTAGCGCATTCTCAGGAGAGCGCCGCGGGTTGTAGCGTGTGTTGGCCTTCAGCATACCTACCAGAACGGCGGACTCTTCGGGTTGAAGTTGAGAAGCAGGTTTGCTGAAGAAACGACGTGCTGCCGATTCCACCCCGTACACCTCTTCCCCAAAGGGCACGGAATTGAGATAGAGGGTGAGCAATTCATCTTTTGTATACAGGGTTTCCATACGCTTGGCGATAATGAGTTCCCTGAGCTTGTTCACCGGCAGGCTCAGAAAGCCATGATCGCTGCGTCCATAGAGGTTCTTGACCAATTGCTGGGTGATGGTACTGCCACCTCCGCTGCTGCGGTCACCGAGCAGGATGGTGCGGAGGAATACCCGCAGATAACTCCTGGAATCGTAGCCATTGTGGGAATAGAACCGCCGGTCCTCCGTTGCAACCAGGGCATCAACCAGGTGGTCGGGCATCTGCTTCCGGCTGATGTTGGTGCGGTTTTCAGCGAAATATTTTCCGATCAGGACACCATCGGAGGAAAAGACCAACGATGCCTCTTCGTTCCTGATCTCCGAAAGCTCCTCTTTACCGGGAATTTTTCCAAAACCACCCGCTGCCACCAGCACGTAGAACAATGCGGAAAACAGTACGATGACTGCCAGGAAGATCACCCCGGTTTTCAGGATGGTTTTCAGTAGTTGTCTTTTATTTTGTATCTTAAAATAGGTCATATCATGCGTTTGCAGCGGTACACATGTTCGATTGCTCTGCAAAGGTAACGTAAAAAGGAGGGAACTATTGGGCAGCGCAGGGCATAAACATGAACATGCCGGATTAATTCTAAAAAGACTGAGATTAATCCCATTTTTCTTAATTCAGTAATTGAAAAAATCACTGAACTGAAAAAAATAAAACAGGCTTCCCGGGCGTTTTTTTTATCTTCCGAAAAACAGTGT
>CAYOSB010000066.1:0-15993 GCA_964406495.1 uncultured Bacteroidaceae bacterium
ACTACAAATTTACCAGACCTCTACCCTGGCAATTGGGATCATATACAGGTTCTTAATTTTGATCTGAATGGTGTGAAGCGGGTGATTAATGGAGCCATTGACATGGGTGTGTATGAAAAGTATGTGACAACGGTTGTTACAAATGCTGATGACAGCGGTCCCGGTTCATTAAGGCAGGCGATCCTCGATGCAGTAGACGGGGATAACGTCATTACCTTTGCGGATGGCATTGCGACAATCAAAGTGGATCAGCCACTGGAGCTTGGCGACAAGTCAGTGATCATCGATGGTGGAGGAGATGTTGTTCTTGACGGAGCCTTTAATAGTGATCCTTTGCTTGACATCTACAGGGTGTTCAACATCACAGGTGTTATGGACAAAACCGTGACCATTAAGAATCTGACCGTTCAGAATGGCGTTGCTGCATCTGGTGGTGCAGGAGGAGGACTCCTTGCCGACCATAGTGCCGGAGGACAAACCATGCTTGATAATCTTGCTTTTAACGGTAACAAAGCTGATGCTATGGGTGGTGGTGTTGCCATTATTGGATACAATGCAGATACTGTTTGTATGGTAACCAATACCGAGTTTGTCGAAAACACTGCAGTTGATGACGGTGGCGCATTAGTGGCAGAAAACACTATGTTTGTGGGATGTACTTTTACTGAAAACCAAACCGGTGATAATGGAGGAGCAGCCAGGGCAGATGCGGAAGCATCGTTTGATAATTGTTTCTTTACAGGTAATATAGCTGCCGGTGCCGGTGGTGCCATACGATTATCAGATGAATCAGCTTCTGCCTGGAATTGCGTGTTTGATGCAAATTCAGCTGGTGAGAGTGCCGGTGCTGTATTTATGGCCCGCGGAACGCTGAGGAATTGCGATTTTATGGATAACGTAGCTGTAGGCGATGGAGGAGCTATATTTGCCAACCAAAATGAAAGCTATATCTATGATTGCGTGTTCACCGGAAACGAATCTGGTGCCAGCGGTGGCGCTGTATATGTTGATGATGGTGGTATGCTGTCAAATTGTGTTATTTCCAACAACTCAGCCTTAGTTAATGGCGGTGGAGTATTTTTAGAGGGTAATAACGCACCTGCCCTGATCGTTGGCTGTTTAGTTGATAATAACACAGCAGATGCACAGGGTGGTGGCGTATATGTCCAGGCTGGTGATGTGGTCAATGCGATCATTACAGATAACTATGCAGGAACCAATGGTGGAGCTTTTACAGGTGAAACCGGACCCTGGTTCATGGCAAATACAGTAGTATGGAACAATGATGCAGTAGGTGCTGAGAAGAACATTGAAGTAGTTTCAAATTCAGCTACTGATCATGCAGCGAACTGTGCAATTGATGCAACCGCTTATAATGCAGGTGCGTGGACAGCGACCAATATATCAACACTCGATGCATCGCCATTTGTAGGGGGTACAGGAAATGACAGTCTTTACTCTGCAAGTTCAAAACTGGTTGATGCCGGAACACTGGACTATGGAATATTGGATATTTTACCGGAGACGGATCTGGACGGCAATGCCAGGATCCAGACGAAAATCGACCTGGGCGTCTATGAAGCTGAGATCATTAGTGTATTGGGGATTAGTCTTGATCTTTCATCTGTTGAAGTTGGTGTTGGTGCCACAGTTACCGTGAATGCCACTGTAACACCCGATTTTGCTACCGATAAATCAGTTGAATGGACATCTTCAGATGAAACTGTCGCTACAGTCGACGGTGGCGTTATTACAGGTGTAGGTGAAGGTAATACAACCATCACTGCAACTACAGTAGATGGTGGATTTACTGCTACCGTTGCGGTGACAGTACTGAATGCTGTTACAGGTGTTACCCTTAACGAGACAGCCATTTCGCTGGAAGAAGGTGAGACCTTTACCCTCGAAGCAACAGTAACGCCGACCGATGCCACAAATCCGGCAGTTCTTTGGACTTCAGGTGATGATGATGTAGCGACCGTTGATGGTGGTGTGGTTACCGCCGTTGCTCCTGGTACTGCAACGATAACCGTTGTAACCGTTGATGGTGGACTTACTGCTTCCTGTGAAGTTACAGTGACTCCGGCAACTGTTGCCGTAACAGGTGTCAGCCTGGATCAATCTACACTGGAACTTGAACCGGGCGGAACTGCAACACTCGTGGCTACAGTGGCTCCTGAAGATGCAACTGACAAATCTGTATCATGGTCATCATCCGATGATGCTGTTGCTACCGTTGCTGACGGTGTGGTGACTGCAGTAGCAGATGGTACATGTACAATTACGGTTACTACAACAGATGGTGGTTTTACTGCTACTTGCGATGTGACTGTTGAGACAGTTGGCCTGGAGAACTTTGAAGCCGGATTCAAAATGTATCCGAATCCCGTTAAGAATAAATTATTCATTGAGGGAGAGAACATCCATTCTGTGAAAGTCTATTCTATTACAGGTACTGCTGTAATGATTGTAGAAGAAGGCCTTTCAGATGGAATCAGCTTCGATGGAATTGAATCTGGTATGTATATTCTGAAGATTGCTACGGATAATGGTACCGCAGCAACAACAATTGTGAAAGAATAAGTTTTCTATCATAGTAGTTTTTAGTTTCTAAAAAGGAGAGGCTGTCCAAACCAATGGACAGCCTCTCCTCATAAAAGACCTTCCTGGCACATATTCAAATGAAATTGGGAAAGCTTCAAAATGATCTGTGCGGATATTGTACTAATTTTATAGAAGTAGATTTATCATAGCACTAGTTTAGTTGTAGTTGTTTCGTAGTAGTTTAGTTAGTAGTTGAAAAGGTACGGTACATGCCGTACCTTTTACTACTTAATAATACAGGCTGAACTTACAATTATGGCCACGACTGGAAAAATGAAGATATCACGGTGGCAAGGAACGCGGGTTGATCCAGGCGAATATGGGCTTCAGTCTTTAAATACATGTTTGTTTTCCTCGACATATTCTCTTAATGTAGCTGGTTCCCGGTCCAGGATTTCTTTGACACTGTCTGAGGTCCGGTCCACTTCTCCTTTCTTGATCTTCCCGAACACCTGGATCATGGCATCGATGTATTCATCTGAGAATCCACGCGCTTTCATTACCTTCCGGTAGGTTTTGTCATCCGGTTCCTGATATTCGATCTTGTGGCCCAGTACTTCAGAGAATATCTCAGCTGCCTGGTAATGGTCCATGGATTCCGGACCTGTGATATAAATGGTTTGTCCCTGGTATTTGCCGGGGTTTTCCATTACTGCGGCAGCAATTTCGCCGATATCGCGGGTGTGCACAAACGGTGCCTTGCCTTTTCCGGTGGGCATGAATATCTGGTGGTGGTTCCGGATATCTTCCTCCTGGTACATTTGGAAATTCTGCATGAAAAAATTGCCCCGAAGAAATGTGTAGTTCATTTTCGATTTTTCAATGGCTTCCATTACACCAGGATAGGATGCTATGAATACCACGTGCTGCACACCCTGCTTTTCAGCTTCTTTTACGATCGGGAATAGCAGTTTTTCTGCCCCTGGTGTGGCCGATGGTCTGCACAGGAACAGAAGTTCCTTGTCCTTTAATGCATCAGCGAAGCCAGATGGATCGCGGAAATCTAAATGGACGGTATCGGTTTCAAATCCCCACTGCTTTTTGGCTTTTCCGGCATCCCGGGTAGCTGCAGTAAAAGGAATCTTTTTCTCATGTAAGGCCTTTGACAGCCAGTGGCCGATATTACCCGTTGAGGCGGTAACCAGTATTTTTGGATGGGTCATAGATCAATGTTGGTTTTATAATGATTTAAATACGGATCTTCAAAATATGTAAGGAAATGAGCCAGCCCAATAGTATGTCTGAAAATTGAATTTTCCATGTGAAGGGTCAACAATGGGACATGTCAAATTGTTCCCCCGGCAAGTATGCTTCGAAACAGTCCCGGGAAATCTATCCGGATTTTTTTCTATCCACTCAGCGTATTCTGTTATATACGCGGACTGTTCTTTTTTTCATCCGGGTGTTCTTTATTTTATCCGGACCGTGTTTTCAGTCACCAGCTTTTTTCTTTTTAACCTGACGATTGTCCCGGTCAATTTGATCGGCCAAACGGAGCAGCCGGTGGGTATCAATAATATTGACAATAAACAGTACACTTACCAGTATTGCAGCCAGGTATTTCAATGATCCGGGCCGGATCACTTCTATGACAAGGAGTATGCACAGGATGATCCTGACTTCCGTGGGACCGGTTTTTCCGGAATCAATCAGGTATTGTCCGGTGAGATTGTACCTGATCAGTGCCAGGATCATTTCCCAGCCATACATTACAACAAAACCATATCCGAGCCATTCCCATGCTTCCTCTGCGTATATGATATACCCAAAACCTACAATGATGATACTGATCCAGTCGATGGTAATATCGAGTGAGAAACCGTAATGTTTGCGCGGAATATTCCTGTAATATGCAAGTCGCCCGTCCAGGGAATCACCCAGCCAGCTGATTATGAAACCCAGCAATCCGAGAAGAAGGAAAAGACTGCTGTAAAAGGAGGCGATGACAAAGGAGGCAAATACAATGATATTTCCAAACAGTCCGAACCCGGTAAGGATATCTGAATTGATCCATGGGGGAATGCGCCTGACCAGCCAGGAGATTGCCTGTTGTTCATGTTTTTTGAGCAGGTTCGATCTCGGGCGATCCCTGAATATAGCCTTTATCACTTCGTTGTTGTGGTGCGTTTTCATTTTTAATGCTGCTTGGTGAGGATCGATGGTTGATAATGAAGTTTTCTTATCACATTTTTCGCCTCTGAAAACGTTTCGGGCATTGGCATTTCATAGACAGATTTTCGAAGAAACGCACCGAGTGCTTCCGGACTGTTGAATTGTTCCTGTTGCCTGGAGGAGATGATATTCCCAATCCCCATACGGGGCTGTGTATTTTCCTTATTGAATACCTCGGTAGGCAGCCTGAGCAAACGGATTTTCCAGTTGATCAGGCCAAGAAAATAGAAAAGGGGGGAATTATGGTCGAAAAAACGGATGGGCAGCACAGGAAGCTTCGCAGAATGTATCAGGTGCAGGATACTCTTTTGCCAGGTTCGATCCCTGACCCTGCAGGTTGTAAGGCTAAAATCGGAAACCGCTCCCGAAGGGAAAAAGCCCAGGGGATGCCCATTCTGAAGGTGCGCAATGGATTCCCTAACGCCGCTGATGCTGGCTGCAGTGATTCCTTTTTTCTTGTTGCCGGTGGGGGTGACTGCGATAAAATTCTCCTGTAATGCCGTGATCCTGGCAAGCATTTGGTTGACCATAAATTTATAATCCTGGCGTAGCTGGGCGAACAAGTCGATGGTCATGATCCCATCCAGACCACCATAAGGGTGGTTGGAGACGGTGATAAATGCGCCCTCTGGCAATTTGGAAAGGCGTTCGGCATTTCCTATACGATAGCGTACCCCGATGTCATCGAGGAGCCTGGAGGTAAAACCGGCACCTTTGTGGTCGCCATATTTTTCATGCACCCTGTTCACCTGGTCGATGGAAAGCAGGTGCATGATTTTCCCGGCAAGCTGAATTCCAAATTTTCCCCTGAGCAGGGGCGAGGCGGATGCAAAGTCGTTAATGTCGACTATTTTCATACCTGTCTGGTTTCAAGATGTAGGAATTGCACTACAACTGCACCCCGAATCTTTATCCGGAATTGTACAATTTTAAACAAGTTAGTGAACCTGTGGCTCTAAAACCAACATTTATGCTGATAAATTTTGATTTTCGTATTCGTCCGGGGAAAAAAATAACCGCAACAAGAGAGATCCATGTTGCGGCTATTCGAATTGAACAGCTAAATGATACTACTGTAGTGCGATAAGTACCATGATCTTCCCGGTGCCGCCGTTGTGCGCCTCCAATGCTTTCCCGATCACAGCATGTCTCCTGGTCTCATTCTCAGCAAGCATCATTTTCAGCTCTTCGAAATCCTGTGCCTCGTTTACATCCAATGCCGTCCATTTCATGGCATGCCCCGGCGTGGAAGAGGTCGTCAGCAGGTCGCCCGGCAGAATGGGACCGTTCTCATCCGTAACCTTGCAGGGTACACGACCGGTAAGAGCAAGGCGGGTGGCCTGGACACCCTCTAATGAACTGCCTGTTTCCTCATCTATTACAATTTGCATATTCATTACAAGGTGTGGATCAGTTGACACCACTCCAATCACAGAGGTCTGGTAGGCTTCTTTTGATATCAATACACTTTCAATATTATCAGGATCCACGACCAATACGTCTCCTGGAGTTGTATTGCCTTCAGTATCAATTATATATTCAGCGACATCTCCACCATCCCCTGAACGTAAATCCGCAAAGAAACCAAGATATTCACCCTCGGTACCCGTATCAAAGAAGAATCCAGAATAATAATTATCAACTGTAGGATCAATCCGGTTCACATATGATCTTATGCCATATACTTCTAATGCAGATGAGAAGGTTCCACTGGTGAAATCATAGAAAAACCGATAGCGCCTGTCGTTGAGTGTCAGGTTTGCATCTGAACCCATAAAGACGCTACGACCATTCTTATAAATGGTTAATGCATTGTTCCTGTTATCATGATTCAATCCGTTTCCGACAATAAAAAGAGGGTCCGTATTTACCCACTTTGTGGAATCACCACCAATGACGTTATACTGCCCAATCACAAAAGATCCATATGCTTTGGCGGTGGCGTTGTTCCCAATTGCAGTGGAATAATACCCTCTTGCCTCGCTGTTATAACCTGCTGCGAGGGCACTGGTATTGATGGCATTATTGGAGATTCCCAGGGCAACCGAACCGAGTCCGTGTGCATCATTATTGGACCCGAGCGCCAGGCCACCATCTTTTGACCAGTTCCCGTTCCCAAGAGAAACAGAATACCTGCCTTCTGCAATGTTTGCCCGGTTAAAAGAGATGGTTTTGAAAATAGGTGTAATGATTGGATCCCAGATAATAAAATCCCCCTTGGAATCATTCTTTTTTCCATAATTGAAGTAAGGAAGTGCATTAAAGGAATAGTTGTAGTATGAACCAATGGCAATGGATCGCTCTCCGCTTGCCTCGGATTGATAACCTATAGAAGTTGCATTCAGGGCAAGGGCCCTGGCGCCGTTACCGAAGGCCTGGGCATTGGTCCCGGCAGCCTGGGATTGATAACCGATTGCCGTTGAATAGGGACCTGATGCGTCTGCTTTGACACCCAGGGCGATTGTGAAATCATCATTTGCCGGATCACTACCCGAAACATGCATGTACTGCTCACCTATTCCTTTCGTGGCAGAGTTGTATCCGCCAACGGCGAATCCGCCTTTCCTTCCTTTTGAGTTGTTCTCATTATTGATATACACCCTCACACTGTCAGGGGTGATTCGCAAGTATTCATCCTGTGTTGTCTTCGTCTTGTTATATCCTCCAACAGCAAATCCACCTTTTGCTCCCTTTGTATCTTCCTTTGCGTACACCCATACCATGTCTTCGTACACTGCAAAAGCCACAGAGCCGTCGGATCTTTTAACTTCAAATAACGCCTCTCCATCGGTTTCGTCCCTTGCAGCCTGAACGGAAAAATTTCCAGCAGCACTTTTGGCCTTTTGTGCATACTGTGCAACCGGCACAGTCTGTATGGTTGATCCGCCCATGTCGAGGAACGCATTGTCCTTTTTAACGCGTACGTTCATGAAATACCGGGTCGTTGACCAGTCAATCTCGCTGAAACTGGTAACCATTCCGGAGGTGGCATATGCATCCTGACCGCCAACCACAAGTGTGAATAGCCCGAATTCCGATGTTATTACGTCGTGGTCCTCCTGCCAGATCACGGCACCCTCACCATTCAACTCATGGATCGATATTCTTACCGTGAGCGCCTGCGATTCAAGGGGATTACCGGTGTTGTCACGGGCAACAGCCTGGTAGGAAAAGCCGGTTTGTGGTGCTGTCTGGGCCATAAGAGAGGAAAATGATAACAGGACCAGGGACAACATGATCCCTGAAAACTTTAAGATGCTTTTTAATTGCCTCATAATATACGTTTTGTGATAACTGTTCTTCATGCAACGTATTGCAAGTTAGAGAAAAACTATCTTGTATACGTTAATTTCATGTCAGTGTTACACCCGGAAGCAACTGCAAAAACGCCCTGAATTATGTTTGGGGCCCCGGTAGATTCAGTTGCGGTAGATTTTGGTATGACGGCTTTCTTTTTTAACCATCTTGTTGGTCCCTATGGCCAGTGCGATGAACTTGACTGCCGGTACACCTGTATGAAAGCTCATTGTACCTGTTTAAATGCTAATAAAAGGGAACAGCAGTAAATATTCCATCATTTCAATATTCCCCTTTAAGGAACATACATGGTTCAATAACTCGACTCATCAAGCTTCACCTTGCCCCAGAAAGTCCTGTAAACAAAAACGGTGTATGCAATGACCAGCGGTAAGCCAATAGCGGTAATGGTAAGCATTATCCCAAGTGCCTTGTCGGATGAAGCTGCAAGAAAGATGTCAAGATCGTTTTTGGGATCTGGTCCCCGGTCGAGAAGGATCACGGGGTAAAGCTCAACGGCTACCAGGATCAACAGGAAGCTGATGGACATGGCAGAGAAGATAAATGAACGGGTGAATTTTCCTTTGCTGGCAAGCCTGGGTACGTTTGCGATACTCAGGAAAGCAAGCAGGGGAATGATTAAGAGCACCGGGTTATCTCGGAACCGGTCGGTAAGATGGGGGAATGAAATGATCGAGATGATGGTTACAATGATGAACAAGCCAACAAAAACCAGGATAGCCCTCCAGAGCAGCCTGTACACTTTCTTAAACAGTGCACCTTCTGTTTTCATGGTCAGGTAAATCGCCCCGTGCACCATGAAAAGCGAAAGGCTCATCAGTCCAACAGCAAGGGAATAGGGGTTAAGGAATTCCAGCCAGTGCCCCGTATACACAAAATTTTCATTCATGCTCATTCCGATCAGGACATTGCCCAGTACCACCCCCAGCAGGAGAGCCAGCATAGCACTGGATATGCTGTAGCTTGCGTCCCATAGGTTCCGCCACCATTTCATTTCTTCCTTTCCCCGGAATTCAATGGATACTGCCCGGAATATCAGGAAACCTAAAAACAATATGAACGGAATGTACATGGCAGAGAAAAGCGTGGCATATGCCTCTGGAAACCCTGCAAAAAGAGCACCTCCACCAATGACCAGCCAGACTTCATTTCCATCCCAGACAGGTCCTACTGCGTTTAAAGCGACGCGGCGGCTTTTATCATCTTTGAAGAACAGGTGCCAGGCACCTGCGCCAAGGTCGAAACCATCCAGGATTGCATACCCTGAGAACAATGCACCGACTACCAAAAACCACCAGGTTGGATAATCTATTCCGAGAAAAGTCTGCATAATATGGGAGGTTTATTTGTTTTCAAATTGTACTGCAATGTCTTTAAGCCTGGGCCGGTCTTTAATCTCACTCTCATCGTACGGACCACCCTTGATCTTTTTATCGAGCAGGTACAGGAAAAGCAGTAACAGGACCGCATAGATGATCGTGAAGAATATCAGGGAGAAGATCACATTGCTGGCAGTAACAGATTCTGACAATGCGTCTGCCGTTCTCAGGTGACCGTAAACCACCCAGGGTTGCCTGCCCATTTCTGCAGCAAACCATCCCACCTGGTTGGAAATCTGTGGCAGCAGTACTGCAGGGACCAGTAGCCAGAGGAACCAGCGCTGGCTGAATATTTTTCCACGCCACCATTGTACTGTTCCGTAAACCGTAATCGCTATCAGCAATAACCCAATGGCGATCATGAGGTGGTAGAACTGGAAAATGGCATTGACCGCTCCCGGGCGTTCATCTTCGGGAAATGCATTTAATCCCTTGATTGGTGAAGTGAAATTCCAGTCAACCAGGAAACTGAGTCCGCCGGGAAGCTTGATCCCCTTAACTTCCTGGGTTTCCTTGTTCACCCAGCCAACCAGATACAGGTCGCCTGGTGCTTCTTCAGGATAGTGGCCCTCGAAAGCAGCAAGCTTTGCAGGCTGATTTTCTGCTACACCGTCGGCCGACTGGTGACCGATAACCAGCTGACCGATTGCAGCAACTGTAGCCACCATCATGGCGATCTTCAATGCTTTCTGCGAAAGTTCCACGTAACGGTCCTTCAGCAGGTAATAAGCATGTACACTGATCACCAGGAAGGCGCCAGCCAGAAATGCACCGAACCAGACATGCAGCAACCTGTCGACTGAAGAAGGATTGAACACCATCGCCCAGAAATCGGTAATTTCAGCCCGTGCGTTCATACCTTCACCAACAATATGATACCCCGCCGGTGTCTGCTGCCAGCTGTTTGCAACTACGATCCATACGGCTGAAAACATGGATCCGACAAATACGCCAATTGTAGCTATAAAATGAACACGTGAACTGACCTTGTTCCAACCAAAGAGCAGCACACCGAGAAAGCCGCTTTCAAGTGCAAATGCAAAGATCCCCTCAGCAGCAAGGGCACTTCCAAAAACATCGCCCACATACCTGGAATAAGCTGCCCAGTTGGTACCAAACTCGAACTCCATTACGATACCGGTAGCTACACCAATGCCAAAGGTGAGGGCAAAGATCCGGGTCCAGAACTTCACCATGTTTTCATAAATTTTGTTTCCGGTTCGCAGGTAAAGACCTTCCATGATCACCATGATCAATCCCAAACCGATGGTAATGGGAGGGTAGATATAATGAAAAGCTATGGTGAAAGCAAACTGGATTCGGGAGAGTATTTCTACATCCATAAGGCCGGGAGTTTTAGTTGAATTAGTTTTACATGCACTAATTTCTGAAAAATGTTGGATTTGAAAAGTAATTCATAGAAAAAACAAGGATATTTATAAACAATCTATGGAAATAACCTGCTATTTCCATCTGATGTAAACCCTCCTGATGTGGAAGAGCTCTTGACTTCTACAAATACTGAGTATTGGGTTTATGGATAAAATGCCGACTGCCTGATCTTTTGTCGATTTCAGACCCAATGAATTCTGGTTCAGTAAAATCGTTGCAGTGCTGTTTATTGGTATCGGGATTTATTATATTTTCACGACATGGTTCTAAAGCGCTATCTGAACTTCTTCACTCTTCCCGGGAATGAAAAATATTATACATTCACCTGGGGTGAAATCGCTTTTTATTCATTGAATTCAACGGCCTCTTTCATGGGAGAACAGGAAACATAGCTCAAGGAGCAGCTGGCGAATTCTGGAAAAGAATTCAATGTCGTTTATTTTCATCATTCACCCTATTCAACCGGAAAGCTTGGTAACGAAACAAAAATGCAACTGGGATATCACACACTGGATGTGGATGTGGTTTTCACCGGTCATGACCATATATACTCACGCATTGAGAAGGCAGGCGAGGAAGGTCTCTATTATGTCATCAATGGCGCCGGCGGAAAATCACTGTATGAATGTGGAGCGAGTCCGCCAGATGCACAGGATTTTGAAGTGACATGTTACGATAATGATTTTGGTGCGATAAAAGGGACATGGAACGGCGCGGAACTTACAATCGCATTTTAGCCATCAACAATACACAGGAACCTGTGGACCAGTTTACCATGGGCAATAAAAAATTACAATTCTTTAATTTATAGTAGTTTAATAGTTTTCACATCATGTATTAGTTCAAGTAAATAGACATGATTCTGCATGGACGAAACCTCTCCCAAAAGTAATAATAGGATAGGATTCTGCAATTTCCATTGAAGAAGTTAACCCTTGCAAATTTTAGAGGATTCTCCATCCCCTTTTTTTTGCCATCCACCGCAGTTTGATCTCCGGCTTTACCGCCACCGGGTTACCTACAGATTGCATCACGAACCGGTCTGTAAATGCATCTCCATAATACCAGGCGGTATCCAATGGGAAGCCATATGATTCACAATACTCTCTCATACGAACGGCCTTTTCTTTTCCGAAGACAAGTTTACGATTGCCCCTGCCTGTAAAATGACCCAGGTTGACCTCAAGAGCTGAGCAGATCACATCATCCATCTCAAGATGTCTCGCCATGGGATTGCAGAGATAGGGTAATGCTGAGGATAGCAGGACAACCCTTCCATGATTTTTCCTGTGCATTGCAATCTCTCTTTTGATCTCCGGCCGGATCAGTTTCAATAAATATGGCACCACTTCATCCCTGGCGAGTGAATTTACCTCCTCTTCTTTTAACCCTTTCAACCATTGCATCATAGACAATACTATTTCATTTGCATCTTTAAGATCGAATTTGTACATAACAGAGTAATACAACGCCTGCCTGAATTCCCGGTTACTCATGAATCCCATCTGTCTCGATTTTTTAACCACAATCCTGCTGCTGTTGACAGACAGTATGGTTTTGTCGAGATCGAAAGCTGCAATATATGATGCCATTTCCGTCAATTGTCCAATGTATCAGTATCTAAATCAATGGTTGCCTTTTGGAATAAATATACAAGTAATTTTATTTATTGCTACTTTAGGTATTTCATTTTTAAATCAGTCTGACATGAAACAATTGAATAAGTTCATTGTGTTGACTATTTGCTTGTTGCTTGCAGTAAACACTTCGAATATCCAGGGACAGGAAACTGAATTAATTTCCCCTGAAGCATATTTTGGATTCCAGCCCGGTTCTGATAGAAATCTTTTTGATTATCAATCGTTGGTGGATTACCTCCGGGAGCTGGAGAAGAACTCTGGTCGAATTCATATGGAAGCCATTGGTACCTCTCCGCTCGGAAAGGAAATGTATATCGCGTTTATCTCCAGCAGAGAAAATATTGCACGACTCCCGGAATATAAAAGAATCAACCGGGAGCTTGCCCTTGAGCCTGAACTTTCCACCCGCCAGCGGGAACGCTATTTTAACGATTCAAAAGTATTTGTACTATCCACACTTTCCATGCATTCGTCGGAAGTAGGACCCTCGCAGGCCGCCCCCCTGGTTGCATTTGACCTTGTAACCACGGATGATCCAAAAAAGCTGGAGTGGCTGGACAATGTGGTCTTAATGATGGTTCCAAGCCATAATCCCGACGGAATGGACAAGGTGGTGGACTATTACAAGAAGTACAAGGGGACAGCTTATGAAGGGGCTTCGCTGCCGGATGTATACCACAAATACGTGGGTCATGACAACAACCGTGATTTTGTGATCCTCAGCCAGGAGGATACCAGGGCCATCGCTGCGATATATAACAAAACCTGGTTCCCGCAGGTCATGGTTGAAAAGCACCAGATGGGTTCCACGGGTGTGCGATATTTTGTTCCGCCCAACCACGATCCGATTGCTGAAAATGTTCCTGGAGGTATTTTTGCATGGGCAGGATTGTTTGGTCAGAATATGGCAAAGGATATGGGCAGTGCAGGATTGAAAGGTGTTGCCCAGCACTATCTTTTTGATGACTACTGGCCAGGATCGACCGAGACCTGTATCTGGAAAAACGTTATCGGTTTCCTTACTGAAGCAGCGAGTGCCAGGACTGCTTCTCCTGTGTTTATCGAACCTACTGAATTAAGCGTCGGGGGCAAAGGATTGTCAGAATATAAAAAGAGCATCAATATGTTGCATCCCTGGGAGGGAGGCTGGTGGCGACTGGGGGATATCGTAGAGTACGAGATCGTTTCCATGATGTCGATTTTGAAAACAGCTTCCAATCACCGCGAAGATATCCTGCGGTTCAGGCATGACCTGTGCCGGGAGATGGTCGAGGCAGGCAGAACCGAGGCTCCCTATTACTATATCCTTCCGCGGAAGCAGCATGATCCGGGAGAGCTGGTAAAAATGTTCGACCTGTTACAGGAGCACGGCGTTGATATCTATCAGCTTGAAAAGGAGATCGTGGTTGAGGATATCGCATACAGTGCCGGTGACCTGGTCATTCCGCTCGCACAGCCTTTCAGGGCATTTATCAAGGAAGTGATGGAGGAACAGGAGTTCCCGGAGCGCCATTATACTCCCGGCGGAGAACTGATTCAGCCTTATGACATTACCAGTTGGTCACTTCCGCTACACCGTAATGTTAAATCATTCGAGGTGAATACGCGTGCCATTGCGCTCGAGCAGCAGATTTCCAAACTTGAGACATTTACTTTACAAACAGAGATACCCGGGAATGTATCCAGGGTGATCCTGCCAGTAAGTTCCAATACCTCTTTTCAAACTGCATTTGCGGCATTGTCGGAAGGTCTCGAAGTTGGCCGGCTGTCAGAAATAGTGATAATTGATGAAAAGGAAGTTCCAGCAGGCAGTTTCGTACTTTCCCTGGAAGGAAAGCATCGTAATGTTGCCAGGCAATTAGTTGAATCGTTGAGGATCCCGGTGATCACTGTGCAGCGTGATGTTGAATTACCTGAAGCACCGGTGAGAATGCCCCGTATTGCACTGGTGGAGACCTATTTTCACGATATGGATGCAGGCTGGACCCGCTTTATTTTTGACACCTACCATATTCCATATACACGGATCAGGCCGCACGAGATAGGAGATGCAGCGCTGTCAAAAAATTATGATGTGGTTATTTTTCCGGATGAGAACAAGGATTTACTCATGGAAGGAAAATATAAACGGGGTGATAGTTATTACCAGGGAAATTATCATCCCGACCAGGTCAAAGGAATGGGAAAGGAAGGAAAACAAGAACTGATCTCATTCCTGGACAAAGGTGGTCTGATCATCAGCTGGGGTCGGTCCACGGGAATCTTTGAAGGCACCCTCAAGGTCGGGGAAGATGCGGATGCTGAAGAATTCATATTGCCTTTCAGCGATATCTCGGAGGAATTGCAAAAATCAGGTTTGTATGTCCCGGGGAGCCTTGTAAAGATAGCGCTGAAACAGGATCATCCACTAACCTTTGGCATGCCTGCTGAGACAGGCGTTTTTTCACGGGGCCGCCCGGTATTCAAAACGACGCTTCCCGGATTTGATATGGACCGCAGGGTGATCGCCACCTACCCGGAAAAGGGAATATTGTTGAGTGGCTATGCTGCTGAGGAGGAAAAGATAGGCAATAAGAGCGCCATGATCTGGATGCAGAAAGGTGACGGTCAGCTTGTACTGTTCGGATTTAACCCACAGTTTCGTGCATCGACCCAGGGAAGCTTTAAGCTGCTGTTCAATGCCCTGTTGCTGTAAATGGAAAAATTAAGTCACCCGGATGAAATGTTTTTACTAAAACATTCTTTTGTTGAGAATTCATTTTGAATAATTTCGCAATTAAATGCATAGAGCAAGGATGAATGATGGTTGAGCAGACGGGAAAAACAAAACTGAAGATCCGACCGATCCGAAGAGAAGACGACCTTCAGCTTGGGGCTGTGATCCGCAGCTGCTTCAGGGATTATGCTGCGACAGAAGAGGGAACTGTATTTTCCGATCCTGTCATTAACCGCCTGTCCGCTTCATTTACGATGGAGCGAAGTGCTTATTTCGTCCTGGATGCGGGTAGTGAAGTAGTGGGTGGCGCAGGATTCCAACCATTGAAAGGTGGAACGGAAGATGTTTGCGAATTACAAAAAATGTACATCCGGCGGGATTTCCGTGGAAAGGGATGGGGCAGGGCGCTGCTGGAAAAGTGCCTGTCCGAGGCAGTCCTTGCAGGATTTCGGCTGTGTTACCTTGAAAGTCTGTCCGAATTAAAAGATGCCCTTAAGCTCTATGAAGCTGCAGGATTTTCTTATATCCCTGAGCGCATGGGGAACACTGGTTATTTTGGCTGTACGCTGTTCATGACCAAAGAGCTTTGATCCAGCAAAAGGTGTGGCATTATTCTTGTAAAATAATCATTATTTGTAATCCATTAGATATTTTTAATAATGAAACCTTCATCATTGAGCATTTTAATTTCAGAGGAAGCAAGCACAAAAAGGCATGTATATATTGCACATAGCGCAGGGAGTATTGATGAAGGTTCGCCGAGCACCTTTAT
>CAYOSB010000067.1:0-11045 GCA_964406495.1 uncultured Bacteroidaceae bacterium
CATCCGCATCATCTTCCTGGTTTCGCTGAACTGCTTCACCAGCCTGTTGATCTCTGCAACAGACGTACCGCTGCCATTGGCAATCCGCGCGCGCCTGCTTCCATTCAACAACTTTGGATCTGAGCGTTCCTCGGGTGTCATGGAACTGATGATCGCCTCGATCCCCTTGAATGCATCATCATCGATGTCCAGGTTCTTGATGGCTTTTCCCATACCGGGCACCATCGACATCAGGTCTTTCACATTCCCCATCTTCTTGATCTGCTGGATCTGGGACATGAAATCATTGAAGTCAAATGTATTTTTCGCAAGCTTCTTCTGCAGTTTGCGGGCCTCATCCACATCGTATTGTTCCTGGGCTTTCTCCACCAGTGAAACAATATCCCCCATACCAAGAATCCGGTCGGCCATCCTGCTGGGATGGAAGACATCCAGGGCATCCATTTTTTCACCGGTACCAATAAATTTGATGGGTTTGTTGACCACGGACTTAATGGAAAGGGCAGCACCACCACGGGTATCACCGTCAAGCTTGGTGAGTACCACACCGTCAAAATCCAGCCGGTCATTAAACTCCTTTGCTGTATTTACAGCATCCTGACCGGTCATGGAATCCACTACGAACAAAATCTCATGCGGATTTACGGCATCCTTGATCGCTTTGATCTCTTTCATCATCTCCTCGTCCACGGCCAAACGTCCCGCGGTATCGATGATCACAGTATTCCTGCCCGCGTCCCTGGCCGATTTGATTGCAGCCTTTGCAATCTTGACGGGATTTTTATTTTCCTCTTCCGTATAAACATCCACACCGGTTTGCTCGCCCAATATTTTCAGCTGCTCGATTGCAGCAGGACGATACACGTCACCTGCGACAAGCATGGGATTGCGTCCCTTTTTGGATTTAAGGTAGTTGGCAAGTTTTGCCGAGAAAGTCGTTTTACCTGAACCCTGGAGCCCGGCAATAAGGATCACGTTTGGACTCCCCTTTGTTTCAACCTCTGCACTCTCAGATCCCATCAGCTCTGCCAGGCGATCGTGCACGATCTTCACCATCATCTGGTTCGGCTTCACTGAAGTCAGGATCTTCTGACCGAGCGCTTCTTCCTTCACTGCATCGGTAAATTGCTTGGCGATCTTGAAATTCACATCCGCATCCAGCAAAGCCCGACGTACATCCTTCAGGGTCTCAGCAACATTCACTTCGGTAATCCGCCCCTGTCCCTTCAGCAGCTTGAACGACTGCTCTAATCTATCTGATAAACTTTCAAACATAGCTCCTCAATTTTCAGCCACAAAAGTATAGAAAATAAGCTGAAAGAAGAAATTAAAAAACAGGTCCCGGAAGAAACTCCCGGGACCCTCGCATAGTAGTAGTTAGTAGTAGTTAAAGTCTGTCCATAAAGTCCGGTAACTGGGTGCCTTGCCCGCGCACCGTCGCCGAAGCTATGGCGCAGGCGCCCCTACACAGGAGCTATGGCAGGCGAGGCCTTGTTCTCGAACGCTATGATCCAGCAAGGCCGACTGTGTTGTCAGCCGTTAATCCCCACTAACCACGGGGATGGTTCCGATCTGACTAATATTGTCCAGGTCGGTATAATCATAAATAATAAAACCTCCGTCACCAATCGTAAACAGGATGTTATTGAATGGAATGACATCCGTTGCTTCGATATCTGTGAACGCTGCTAATTTATTGTCTGTAATTGTATACGGATTGGTTGCATCATATACCACCATTCCGTTCTCGCCCTGGCAAATGAACAATGTATTATTTGAAATTCCAAGCCCATAGGGTTCATTCATTCCATAGGATGCGATGCGCTCAGGTGCATACTTATCTGAAATATCGATTACTTCCAGCAGGTCGGCGGTGCCTCCGCACATGTTCCCTGAACGCAGCGTCACATACGCCAGGTTGCCACTTACCACTACGGGATCACAGCTGGTAATGTGCCTGTAGACAGCAGTTGTAAACGGACTGTCGGGATCCTGAAGGCTCAGAATATACATTCCGTCCTGTGCACCGAGGTACATATAATCTTCATAAATGAACATCGTCTCCAGTCCCCATCCAACATATTTGTCATACTTAATCTGCACGGTATCCGGACTACTGATATCAGCTACTTTCAGCTGGTAAGTGGATTGCAGCATGTAGAGATAATCGTCATAGGTAAGGAACCGGGCCATGGATCCCCCGATGCCATATGTGGATCCCGGACTGCCACCACCACCCCCACGCGGCATACTACTACTCATGGCGGCGTCCAGGCTATATTCCCAGTAAATCGGACCGGGGTAGGGGCTGGTGTAGATCTCTTCGGTATGTTCCTTTACCTCAAAGCCGGTGACAACCCCTTCGTCCTCATCAATCCGGGCAAGCGGGTAATCCATATCATAGGGGGGGAGGGTATACTCCAGGATATCCTCGATCCTGTTTTGCTCGAATGGTGCCGCTGGATCTGAAATATCGATCATCACCAGGTCGGTATAGCTGTCAAGGTAAAGCACATCATCTTTGATCGCCATATCCACGTTCCCCGGCACAGGAATATAGGAGATAATCTGCGGATCCGACGGAACAGAGATATCCACTATGTGCACGCCTTCCATAAATTCATTGATGAAGATGTACTGGTCCTTGAAGTAAATCTTCCCGGGACGTTCAATCTCCTTAGGATCTTCCGCTTCCACGGTCTTCCTGAGGTCCTCGTAGGATAAATACTCAGGAACATTCGCCATATAGGTCTGGTAACGCCTGTCTTCGCAGGAGGTGAATAAAAGTACACTGGTCAGCACCCATAAAGGGACAAAAGCAATTCTTTTCCTCATCTGGTTGATGTTTTAGGTTGAGTGATTATCATTTTATTTACGTCCTGAAGGCCTCTCTCCGGACCGTTTTCATGTTAGAGATGCAGAAAAGCCTTCAGAGGTTGCGTGACGACGCAACCATGCGGATCAGTTTTTCATCTTACCTGCAAACCACTTAAAACCATGCTCATGTTGAAAAGAATTTTGCTTGTCACAATCCTGGGATCTTTCGTTATTGTATCCATCAACGCACAAAAAATCGACCAGGTAGTGCTGAATAACGGAACGACCATCAGGGGAACCATTGAAAAAATTGAACCTGATGGAAATGTAATTATCAATGACCTTTCTGGAAATACGTGGGTGTACGCCATGTCGGAAGTCAGGCAAATAGAAAAAGTCGATGCCCGTGCCAGCGGTAAGATTTTCAGACAAAAAGGACTGTTGATGGATTCTCCCATGCCCGGTTTTGATCCCGGATTCATGAACATGACCACTATTGGTTTTCTGGCCGGATCACAAACCAGTAACTATATCGCGCCTTTCAGTATGCAGACCTCCTTAGGTTATTATTCAGGTGCAGGGGTGTATGGTGGTTTGCTCACCGGACTCGAATTCCTGAATATCAATCATATTCCCGTGATGCTGGATTTCCAATACACCCTGCGGAACAGTGATGTAATGCCTGTACTGATCGGCAGGGCAGGATATGCACTTCCTTCAAGATCCAGCAGGGAAAATTACGGTTCAGAATTTACCTATAATGGCGGCTTGGCAGGTGCTGTGGGGCTGGGACTGAAAATCCGGACCCGTGAAAGCTTCGCCTGGGATGTCAGCCTGCTCTACCGGTATATGCAGATCAACTATATCGAAGAAAATGACTGGCAATCCTATCCGACTACTTATAAAGACGTGTACAACCGGCTGGAGATCCGGGTTGGTTTTTACCTGGAGGTATTGAGCAGGTGATTCCTGGGCCGGTGCCGGCCTTCCGGATCGATCTGACATAAGGCTAGATATCTACGTTTTACAATACGTTTCAAAAATCCTCGTATCCCTGGATCATAAATGTTCCCGGCAATCCCTGATTGTTCATTTCTTTATGATAAGTTCATCGCAACTTGCCTGGCCATCACCGGCTGAAAATATGGTGTTGAATATATAGATCCTGTTCATTTCTTTCTGAAAAGTTCATCTCAACTTACTTGCCCGTCTTTGGCAATCGTCTATATTTGATCTGAGATATTGAAAAAATCGACCTCACCCAATATTTCCATGCTTTATTTTTATCTTTGCAAACGCAAATGCTGTTGATAGATGAGTGAGAAAAACGAGCAGATCTTTGAGAACGAAGAATTCCTGGTGCTACTCAGGAAGTATGAGAAGATGAAGAACAGCGAAAATTCGACATTTTTTGATGTTGAAGAATTCGAACAGATCATCGACTATTACCTGGATGAATTTGAATATGAAAATGCTGCAGAGGCTGCAGAGCATGGCAAACAGCAGCACCCCGCATCCGTTGAGATCAAGTATAAGGTCGTGCACATTTACCTGGAGCAGGGGATGGGCAGACAGGCACTGGATATGCTGGAACAGATCCCTACCTGGGAACACGCCAATGCAGAATTTTATTACCTGAAAGGTACGGCCTTTTGCATCACCGGAAAGATCCATGATGCGGAAAAGAATTTCGACAAAGGCCTCTCCATTTCCACCGAAGATCACTTTGAAGCACTGTTGAATATTGCCATTGCATTCGAAAATGCACGCCAGTACCGTCATGCAATCAAATACCTCGAACAGGCCCATCAGATCAGCCCGGATTATCTTTCCGTAATATACGATCTGGGATATTTTAACGAGCGGCTGGATAATTTCACCAAAAGTGTAGAATATTACCAGGAGTACCTCGACAGGGATCCGTTTTCAGAAAACGTCTGGTATAACCTTGGTGTAGCATACTACAAGCTTGATCAACCCAATAAAGCCATCGAAGCCTATGACTATTCACTGGCACTGAATCCCGATTATGCATCGGCATTTTTCAACAAGGCCAATACATACGGAAGCATGGCCGATTACCCGAATGCGATCGAAACCATTGCTGAATTCCTGGAGATCGAGCCCGAGAACAGCCAGGCACTGAGTTTTCTTGCAGATTGCTACGAGCAGTCAGGTCAGTATAAAAAAGCGTTGGAGACCTATAAAAAGGTAATTGAGCTTGACAATACCGATGGTGAAGGCTGGTTTGGGGCAGGCATGGTCAATTACCAGATGAGCAAATATGATGAAGCCAGCATCTACCTGCTGAAAGCGTTGGAGTTTGACGGCCAAAATACCGATTACTGGATCAACCTGGGATTTGTATATGAAGAGGCTGGCAAGCCTGAAGAAGCAATCAAATGCTTCCGACAGGTGGTACGTATCGATCCTACCGACCTGGAAGCATGGAATGCCTTTTGCGGACTGCTCATTCACATGGGTGAAACCGATGAGGCACTCACCTGGCTGAGGGAAGCCATCACGCGATTCCCCAACGACAAAAAACTGTCCATCAGGATTGCAGAATGCCATTTCAAACTGGGCAACAAAAAGCCGGGGCTGAAGTTCCTGGAGATCGCTCTGCGCAAAGATCCTGGAATGGCACGTGAATTCAGGCGTGTCTACGCGGAAAAATACTGGGACGAATCCATTCAAGAGATCATTGAAAAATATACCAAATAAATGTACTGCTATGAATTTTGAGATTCCATTTATTCCTGAGCGAACCCCAAAGCCCAGGCAGTCAGGCCTTACTATGATGATGGACAAGGGATTGAGCCTTCGTGAGGCTGAAAATTTCTGCCATTCAAGTGCAGATTACACCGACCTGGTGAAGTTCGGGTTCGGAACTGCCCTTCTCACAAAGGACCTGAGCCAGAAAGTCAAATTGTACCGTGAAGCCGGTATGGATCCCTATTTTGGGGGCACCCTGTTTGAAATGTTCGCTGTACGGAACAAACTGGATGACTTCGAGCGCTTTGTCGATAAGTTCGATATCCGCACCGTCGAAATTTCTGACGGTTCCATGAAAATTGATCCCAATGAGAAAGTGGAAATGATTGCACGCTTCGCAAAGAATAAACGGGTATTATCCGAGGTGGGAACCAAGGTAAAGGGCGTTGTGATCCCCAATGCTGACTGGGTATTGCATATGAAAGCTGAACTGGATGCCGGTGCATGGAAGGTGATTGCTGAAGCACGTGAATCAGGCACGATCGGGATCTACAATGCGGACGGATCGGCCAACAGGGAACTGATCGATGATATTATGAAAGAGATCACCGTGGATGATGTACTCTGGGAAGCCCCGGTCAAGGCGCAACAGGTGATGTTCATTCAACTGGTCGGTGCCAATGTGAACCTGGGTAACATTGCACCCAATGAAGTAGTAGCCATGGAAGCCCTGAGATGCGGAATGCGCGGCGATACTTTCTTTGATTATCTTCCTGATGAGTACCAGGACAAACGATTGTAACAGAAGCAGCCTTCAGTTGAGTTATCTTTACCTTTTGAGATTGGTCTGAATATGCCGGCGATCACCTGGATAACCAGTTGGTAAAAAACAACCTTTCTGATTGAAACAGGCGTACGCTGTACCAAACGATCATTGTCTCTGGGAATATTATATACCTGAAAATGCAAATAAAAAACCGAAACTTGAAACAATACCTCCTGGTCCTTGCCAAAGGAATGGGGATGGGCGCAGCCGATGTGGTGCCAGGTGTCTCCGGTGGGACCATCGCGTTTATCACAGGGATTTACGAGGAGCTGATACACTCCATTAAATCGATTGATATGGAGGCTGTAAAACAGTTTTTTACAGGGAAATGGGGCTCCTTCTGGAAACATATCAACGGGAATTTCCTGCTGGCTGTTTTTGCCGGCATTTTTATTGCCATCGTATCCCTGGCACGGTTGCTGGAACATCTGCTCGAAACCCATCCGGTACTCATCTGGTCTTTTTTTTTCGGACTGATCCTGGTTTCATCCTGGGTAGTGGCGCGACGGATCAGGGACTGGAACTATGGCAAGGTCGTGGCGCTCGTTGCCGGAATCGGCGCAGCATTCTATATAACCAGTGTCACACCGGCACAAACGACAGATGCCGCCTGGTTTATTTTACTCGCAGGCGCATTGGCAAGTTGTGCGATGATTTTGCCTGGCATTTCCGGGAGTTTTATCCTGCTGTTGCTTGGGAAATATGCATTTGCACTGAATGCCGTGAATGAGGTGGAGATAGGATCGATTTTGCTGCTCGGCGCGGGTGCCGTGATCGGACTGCTCAGCCTTTCCAGGTTGCTTTCCTGGCTGTTCAGGAAGTATCACGACGGTACCGTCGCTGTTCTCGCAGGGTTCATGATTGGATCGCTGAACAAGATCTGGCCCTGGAAAGAAACCGTGGAGACTGTAGTGATCGACGGGGTGACCAAGCCCCTGGTAGAGAAAAATGTGTTGCCCGTTGCCGGAAATTCCGCTGACCAGCTGGTTCCCGCGATCCTGATGATGATCACCGGGATCGCCCTGATCGTTGTCCTGGAGCTGCTTTTTAAGAAGAAAGAGGCGGTCTGAGAAGGAAACTTCAGCAGCCATACTTACACATTTGCTTTTTTAACAAAAGATTGTTTATTTGAACCCGCTACCAAACCAAAACGACCAGGTGATGAGAAAATACGGACTGATCGGTTTTCCGCTGGGACATTCGTTCTCAAAAAAGTATTTCGCCAAAAAATTTGAGAAGGAGGGAATCGACGACGCGGTATACGACAACTATCCGCTGGAAGATATCAATGGTTTTGAACCACTTTACAAGGGCGACCCGGAATTGAAGGGACTTAATGTAACGATTCCACACAAGGAGTCTGTGATCCCTTTCCTGGACGTGCTCAGTGAAGATGCACGCAATGTTGGTGCAGTAAATACCATTTGCCTGTGTACGAAAACCGGACGCCTGGTAAAAGTAGGACACAATACCGATACATCCGGCTTCCGGAAATCCCTGGAAGAGCATCTGACGGATGTGCCCAAAGAAGCGCTGGTGTTAGGGACCGGCGGTTCTTCCAAAGCTGTGGTGTATGTGCTGGAAGATATGGATATAAAAGTTATTCGTGTATCCAGCTCGGGAAAGGAGGGAGCCATTGCCTATAGCGGCCTTACCGACAAAATGGTACAACAGGCAAAACTGATTGTCAACACCACACCCCTCGGTATGCATCCAAATACAGATGCCTGTCCGGATATTCCCTATGATGCACTGACCACCGACCACCTGTTGTTCGACCTGGTATACAATCCCGTAGTGACAAGATTCATGCAGGAAGGGCGCAACCGCGGCGCCAGTGCCGTGAACGGGTACCAGATGCTGGTCTACCAGGCCGAAGAAGCATGGCAAATCTGGAACAGGTAGGAGACATTCATTTCCCCTATGATAATGTATAATTTGCAACTAAGAGAAATAATAAACTTCGTTTAAACAGGTATTTGTGAAGAATACGCTCGAACAATCATATACAGTCAGCTCATTCCAGGTGGATCCAAACGGCAAAGCACGCCTCGCCGCACTGGCCAATTTCCTGCAGGAAACCGCCTATAAGCACGCCGATTCATTACAGCTCGGCTATCGGCAGCTGGCCGGCAATAACAGTGCATGGATCCTCTCCAGGATGCGGATCAGGGTCATTGAATATCCCGATTGGGACGAGGAACTGACCGTGGAAACCTGGCCGCACGGTATTGAGAAGCTGTTTGCGATGCGGGATTTCCGGATCAGGAACAACGACGGGCTAACGATCGCGGAAGCCTCCACCGCCTGGCTGATGGTCGATTCAGAAACGCATCGTCCGCTACGTATTCCTCCTGATTTCATTTCCATTGAGATCCGTTCCGACAGTGTGTTTGAACAGTCACCGGGCAAGATCCAAATGCCACCGGGAATGACCGTCTGCGACACCCGGACGGTGAAATACGCCGACCTGGATGTAGTCGGACATGTCAACAATGTAAAGTATATTGAATGGTGCATCGACGCAATCGATCCCGACCTTGTCATGAAGCAAGGGATATCCGACTTCAGCATTAATTTCATCAGCGAAGCACGACTGGGCGAGCAGGTGGAGATCTGTTGTTCATTACTAAATAACAGTGCAATCCCACCTCAGTCAACGGAGGAGTCAGAATCCGGAAACAAATCCTGGCAGGAAGGTGATCCTGTACCTCAAAAAATGTACATCAACGGTCATAATCTGAATACGGGCCGTGAATGTTTCCGTGCAGTCCTTACTTTTCCTTCTTCGTAAGCGTTACCCACTGCATAGCTTTTTCAATTTCGCCTGCACCCCTTTCAGTCAATACCCAATATCCACCAAAAACAATCCCTTTGCCGGCACACTCGTCCCGGCCACTCCCCGGTCCTTCGCCTCGATCACCGCTCGAAAGCCATCCAGGTCCATTTTACCGGCCCCGATCTCCAGCATGGTGCCAACGATCGACCGGACCATGTTCCGTAAAAAGCGGTCGGCCTTGATCTCGAAGTCCCAGCCATCCTCATGCTCCGTCCAGAAAGCCTCCATGATCTGACAATCGTTGGTCTTCACATCGGTATGCAACTTGCTGAAGCTGGTAAAATCCGTGTACGCTTTCAGCACCTCGCACGCTTCATTCATCACTTCCGTATCCAGTGATCCGTAATAATAGTAACAGAAGGGCCTGTTGAACAGTGGCTTGGTCCTGCGAATGGAATAAATATAGTGCCTGTACGTCGCTGAGAACCGCGCATGCATCTCATTGTCCACCCGCGAAATCGCATGAATGGCGATATCCTCGGGCAATATGCCGTTCAGCTTAAACACAAAGTTTTCCTGCTGGTCGATATCCTCCCGTTCATGATCAAAATGGGCTACAAAATAGGAGGCGTGCACACCCGTATCGGTTCGTCCGGCCCCTGTGAGTGAGATATCCTCTTTCAGCAGCGTCTTCAGCGCATGCTCAATGGTTTCCTGGACTGTCGGGGCATTCGGCTGCACCTGCCACCCGTGGTAATTGGTTCCGTCATACGACAACTCTACGAAATACCTGTTCATAATAGTAACTTCGGCCGTTTAATTCAATTCGTTATTAAATTTAATTCGTTATTTTCAAGCAGATGATTCTTGCACATCAAAACCTTTCATTGGCAGCCGGGTACCTGCCCGGAGGCAATTAGGTGCCTGCCCGGAGACAATTATTTTTACAATAATCGGCTGAAGATAGCCCCCTTAACATTATTTAACAACAATTTCGGGGGAATTGCAGCCTGCAAGACTATTTTTGTATTCCGAAAAAACAGGATAAACCATTTAATTATGCGAATTGTATGAGCGATTCAGTGAATATCAAAGAATTGAACGAGCGGATCAAGCAGGAAAGTGAATTCGTCGATATGGTCACCATGGAGATGAAGAAGGTGATCGTGGGACAGAAGAACCTGGTGGAGAGATTGCTCATCGGACTGCTCTCCGACGGGCATATCCTGCTGGAAGGGGTTCCCGGACTGGCAAAGACACTTGCGATCAGTACACTGTCCAATATCATCGATGCCAAATTCAGCAGAATCCAGTTCACACCCGACCTGCTTCCGGCCGACCTGCTGGGAACCATGATCTACTCGCAGAAGAAGGAAGAGTTCATCGTAAAAAAAGGACCGATCTTTGCCAACCTGATCCTGGCAGACGAGATCAACAGGTCACCGGCAAAAGTACAGAGCGCACTTCTCGAATCCATGCAGGAAAAGCAGGTGACCATCGGGGAACATACGTATCCGCTGGAGCGACCGTTCCTGGTGCTGGCAACGCAAAACCCGCTGGAGCAGGAGGGAACCTACCCATTGCCAGAGGCGCAGGTGGACAGGTTCATGCTCAAAGTGATCGTGGGCTATCCCACCAAGGAGGATGAGCGACTGATTATCCGTGAAAACCTGGGCAAGGTTTTTCCTTCCCCGAATACCATCCTGAAACCTGATGATATCATGAAGGCCAGGGATGTGGTCAAGGATGTGTACATTGATGAAAAGATTGAAAATTACATCCTCGACATCGTCTTTGCCACCAGGAACCCGGAAGAAGCCGGTTTGGCACAGTATGTGTCTATGATACAATACGGTGGATCCCCCCGGGCGAGCATCAACCTGGCAAAAGCCGCCAAGGCGTATGCAT
>CAYOSB010000067.1:11055-15973 GCA_964406495.1 uncultured Bacteroidaceae bacterium
ATCAAGCGCAGGGGATATGTCGTACCGGAAGATGTCCGTGCAGTTTGTCATGATGTACTCAGGCACCGCATCGGGTTAACCTACGAAGCGGAGGCCGAAAACATCACGACGGAGCACATCATCTCGGAGATTATGAATAACGTCGAAGTACCATAAAATGCTGTTGAGAACGATCATACTGACCACCATCATCGCCACATCACAGCTGGTGCAGGCCCAGCATGCTTCGTTCATCGGGAAAACAAAAGCGCAGGTGAAGGAAACTGTGAAGGATGATTACAGGGAGTTTGGACAGGACAACAGTATTATCAGGCAACAGTTCAACTACCTGAAATATGTGAACGGTAGCCAGACCATCACCTGGATCATCTATTTTACCGACGAAGATATATGCAGGTCAACCAAGAAAGTGTACGATTACGTGGAGTATGATTTCGTTCTGAAAGAACTCAATGAACAGTATGAGCAAACCGGGGAGATGCAATGGGAATACATGTCAGGAGGTGAACCTGTCCAGGTAACCCTGAAGGAAGAAGACTGGTATTTTACAGTGAGGGAACGACGTAAGCGTTAACGAAACACCCCGGAGATTATTTGAGCAGCGCAATCATAAAGGATTTGAATTTCGCATCATGTTAACAGATCATACGGAACTTCTTAAAAAAGTAAGAAAGATTGAGATCAAGTCACGCGGACTGACCCAGCAGGTGTTTTCGGGTCAGTACCACAGTGCATTCAAAGGGAAGGGTATGACTTTTTCCGAGGTCCGTGAATACCAGTATGGCGATGATGTACGGGCCATCGACTGGAACGTTACAGCGCGGTTCAACCATCCATATATCAAGATCCATGAAGAAGAACGGGAGCTTACCGTAATGCTGTTGATTGATGTGAGCGGATCGGGAGATTTCGGAACGCGTGCGCAGCTCAAAAAAGACCTGATCACCGAGGTGGCAGCGGTGCTCTCATTCTCGGCAATAGATAATAACGATAAAATCGGGGTGATCCTTTTCAGCGATAAAGTGGAAAAATTTATCCCCCCGCAGAAGGGACGAAAGCATATTCTGCGGATTATCATGGATTTGCTTGAATTTAAACCGGAAAACAGCGGTACCGATATCTCCGAAAGTCTCAGGTACCTGACCAATGCCATTAAAAAGCGCTGTACTGCTTTCCTGGTATCTGATTTCAGGGATACAGGCTATGCACGTTCACTTCAGATTGCCAATAACAAACACGATATCGTGGCTCTGCATGTGCACGACCGCAGGGAGCGGGAACTCCCGGATATCGGGCTGGTCAGGATGAAAGACAATGAAACGGGTGGTGAACGCTGGGTAGATACCGGTTTGCGCCGGGTCCGTGAAGCCTATGCACTGAAGTGGAGAAGTCACCAGGAGATGATGAGCGAGATCTTCCGGAAAGCCGGGGTCGACATGGTAGAACTGGAAACCGGCAGCGACTATGTGAAGCCATTGATCAAACTGTTTAAAAGAAGAGGACATTGATGCGTGCAGGAACATTCATATGGGTCATCATGCTCCTCCTGGGCTTACAGGCTAAAGCCCAGGTGGTAACTGTGAAATCGTCTTTCGGTAGCGATTCCGTGATGCTGGGTGAACAAATCACATATACCATTACCGCCCGCTCCGGGGAAGAGGTGTGGATCGGACTTCCGGAGTATACCGATACCATCACTTCAGAAATAGAGATCATCGAAACGGGTACTGTTGATACCACGTATGAAACGGGACAGCGTATCCTTTCCAGGGAATACCTGGTTGCAAGCTTTGCGCCGGGATGGAACACGGTTCCGCCGCAGCCGGTGGCTTTTGATACTGGTGATCTTGCCGATACAGTCTACACTACAGTGCAATTGCTGACGGTCCTTGCACCGCAGGTGGATACCACGCAGGCCATTATGCCGATCAAGCCCCCTGTGAACACCCCGGTCTCCCTGGCTGAAGTTCTGCCCTGGGCCCTTGCTGGATATGGAGCCCTGCTGCTGATCACGTTGGTAGCGGCATTGATCTGGATCAGGCGCCAGAAGGCTCAGGATCCTGAACAATTCATTGCAAAGCCCCTGGATCCTGCACATGTGGTCGCTTTTCGTGAACTGGAGAAACTCAGGAAGGAAGCATTACCCAAAAAAGGAGAAATCAAGGAGTATTACACAAGGCTCACCTGGATCATCCGGGTGTATATGTCGCGACAATTTAATATGCATGCCCTGGAAAGCACCTCTAGCGAAATCATCGAGGCGTTTTCAGTGCGGTATGCTGAAATGAACGGGCTGATGGAGACCCTTGAGCAACTCCTGATGCTTGCTGATCTCGTGAAATTTGCCAAAGAAGCGCCCTCGGAGGAGGAAAATGAGCGACACCTGGCGAATGCAGAACTGTTTGTTGAAAAAACCTACAGGATGTTCGATGAAACTACGGAAGCAGAGATTGCTGATGTGAAATCAGGTGATGGACCAGCTGCTGGCAGCACCGAATCCCCAGGAAATAGAGCAGAAGAAGCAGGTCCAGATCCCGAGGATAACCCAGCAGGCATAAACGCCCCGGGAAATAGAGTAGAAGAAGCAGGTTCAGATCAAGAGGATAAAATAGCAGGCATGAACGCCCAGGACAGCGCTGAAGATGTTGTTGAACCCAAAAACAAGGAGGAGCGGCATGACTAATATCATCTTTGCAAATCCGGGTTTTTTCTACCTGTTCATCATCATTGCACTGATGATCGCCTGGTATGTGCTCAGGGGCAGAAAGTCAAATGCCGCGATCTCCGTTTCGGGATTTGAAGGTTTTCCTGACAATTCCGCAGGAAGCCGCGCTGCACTCCGTCACCTGCTCTTTGCATTCAGAATCATTGCACTCAGCCTGGTGATCCTTGCCCTGGCACGGCCCCAGTCGACCAACCGCTGGGAGCAGGTATCCACCGAGGGGATCGATATCGTAATGGCTATGGATATTTCCGGCTCCATGCGGGCGATGGACTTCAAACCCAACCGGCTCGAGGCAGCCAAAGAGGTCGGGATCGAATTTGTGACTTCAAGGCCCGATGACAGGTTCGGACTGGTCGTGTTCTCGGGGGAAAGCTTCACACAATGTCCGCTTACCACCGACCAGGCAGTTGTTACCAATTTCATGAACGAACTGGAGTTTGGTATGGTGGAAGATGGTACTGCCATCGGCATGGGACTGGCGACAGCCATTAACAGGATCAAGGACAGCAATACAGAGAGCAAAGTGATCATATTACTTACAGACGGGGTGAACAACCAGGGGGAGATCGGTCCCGTTACTGCAGCTGAACTGGCTGCTACGTATGGCATCCGTGTCTATACCATAGGCGTAGGCTCGAGGGGAAGTGCTCCTTTTCCAGTTCAGGATATGTTCGGGCGTACGGTTGTGCAGAACATGCAGGTGGAAATCGATGAAGAGGTACTGCAAAAAATTGCCGTCCTCACAGGTGGAAAATATTTCCGGGCAACAGACAATACCAACCTGCGGGAGATCTACCAGGAAATCGATACCATGGAAAAAACTCAGTTGGATGTGAAACAGTTCAGCAAACGCAAAGATGAATATTTTCCGTTGCTGCTGATTGCACTCATATTGCTGGGGGCTGAAATACTATTCAGATATACGATATTCAGAACGATACCGTGATGAAGGAAGGACTAATGCAATTCGGACATGAGTATATGCTTTGGGGACTGCTGATCATTCCCCTGGTGGTCGTGCTGTACCTGATTTCGCTCAGGAAAAGAAAAAAGGCGCTGGAAGCTTATGGTGACACTGAGCTCACGTCTTACCTGATGCCGGAGGCATCCATCTCTGCCTACAGGTGGAAGGCAGGACTGCTGGTGACCGGACTTGCCCTGTTGATCATTGGCGCCGCAGGTCCCCGGATCGGTTCACGCCTGAAGGAAGTGGAACAGAAAGGCAGGGAGGTCATCATCACCCTGGATGTCTCCAACAGCATGCTTGCCGAAGATATCAGGCCTTCGCGGATTGAGCGGGCAAAGCAATTGATCAGCCGGATGGTGGATGACATGGACAATGACAAGATCGGGTTGATCGTCTTTGCAGGCGATGCCTACACCCAGATCCCGATCACGGATGATTATCCGAGCGTAAAAATGTTCCTCTCCACTACGGGCCCTGATATGGTAAGCAAACAGGGTACAGCCATTGGCGCGGCGATTGAACTGGCTGCGCGATCCTTCCCTTCAGAAGAGGCAACCATCGAAGAAGAAGGCGCTGCAAAGAACCGGGCCATTATTGTCATTACCGACGGTGAGAACCACGAAGACAATGCCATTGCGGCAGCAGAGAAAGCCAATGAACAGGGAATCAGGATATTTACCGTCGGACTGGGTGATCCTGCCGGCGTGCCCATCCCGGTTGCTCCCGGCAGCAGTGCCAAAAGAAGGAACAGAGATGGAACCGTTGTTGTAAGTAAACTCAATGAAAAGCTGCTTACAGATATCGCCAGGGTGGGAGAGGGTGCCTATATTCCCGTGGGCAGGATCAGCAGCCTGATGGGTGAACTGGACCAGCTGCAGAAGACGGAATTTAAGAAGAAGGTATATGCCGATTATGCTGAACGATACCAGTACTTTATTGGCTTCGGCCTGTTCTTCCTTATACTCGAGGCACTGATCAGGCTGCGTCGTAACCAGATTATCAGGAAGTTGAACCTTTTTAATGTGTAGAACTATGAGACTGAAGTTTATATATATCATGATCATGCTTCCACTCATCGCCTGGGGCCAGGAGGAGCGGAAGCATATCCGGAACGGGTACAAGGCCTACATGAACGAAAATTACAATGAGGCCGAGGTGAATTTCCGGAAGGCAGAAGAAGAGAAAAGTGATTCGTATATTGCACGCTACAATACTTCAACAGCACT
>CAYOSB010000068.1:0-15835 GCA_964406495.1 uncultured Bacteroidaceae bacterium
AAATTGTTTACAGCTACCCTGGTGGGTATGCTGCACGACAAGGGGATGTTGTCCTATGACGACAAAATTGCAAAATACCTTGATACAGACCTGGTGCGGGGATTGCATGTCTACAAGGGCACTGATTATTCCGGCGAAATCAGCATCAAACATTTACTGAAACAAACATCCGGGTTAAATGATGTCTTTTTCCCATTGCTCAAAAAGCTGATGAACGACCCCAACCTTGAAATGACGGTAAGGGAAGCGCTGGAATGGGGAAAAGCCAATCTCAAGCCTGTGGCCCGGCCCGGTCAGAAACATTTCTATACCGATACTAATTATTACCTGCTGGGTTTGATCATAGAAAATGTCACCAAAAAACCTTTTCACGAAGCGCTTCATGAAATGATCCTGGAGCCGCTGAAGATGGAGAATGCCTATGTTAACGGTTTTTCCGAACCCAGGAACAAACCCCAGTATCCCCCTGCCCATATCAACCTGTTCAATGCCAATTTCATTGAAGATAAAAGAGCCGCAAAGATCGACTATGCCGGGGGTGGCGTTGTGGCACCATTAAGCGAGTACCTGGTTTTTATGAAGGCCCTGGTGAACGGACAGCTGGTAAAAGAAGCTACCCTGGAGAAAATGATCTATGATGACGTTAAAATGGGGTTCCCGGCTGTAGGGTTTGATTACGGGTATTCTGTCTGGAAACCCAAAGCCGTCCCGGTGATGATGCCCAAAAAGTATTTTTGCTGGGGGTGCGTGGGTGTGACCGGTGCCTTTATGTTCTACCATCCCGGCACCGAAGCTTATGTGATCGGAACATTCAACGACAAATCCTACACCTCCAAAGCATTAAGATTCATGCTCACGAAGGTTATTAAGCCTTTGCTGACAATCGAATAACCCGAAGCAAAAATTTGCGCCACTTAATTTCTGTACATACTGTGAAATACCAGGTCAACCGAACCATGTTCCCCTGTGGCTGTTCGGATTCCTGCATTAATATCTGCATCATTGCACATAGAAAAACTCCTGACACCCTGACATCCTTGAAATCATTGGTTCCCAATTTCAGATTTACATTTCAGGCAAAAATCTCTGTGCACACTCAACCCTGCTCCGCATTCATTACATTTCCATCGCTCCTCTTCATTTTTCAGAAATGCTTCGAGACCATGCATTTTAATATGCGCCAGGTTTTCTATCATGCTCATGCTATATTTTGAACTGTACCGTTGATCAAGGTTCTTTACTCGTGTGCATGGGTATTTTTGACATTCATAACAAAATCCGGATCCGGTTGCTGCCAGGTATTCACAGTTTACGATTTTACAGCTTCGGCAACCCGTTGGCTTATGCGGATCATCGATTTCAAAGCATCCGCCGCACGGCTTTTTTTCCCGTAGGTAACCAATACACAGACCGCAGTTCATGCCACAGGCAGCAATAAGACCCTGGTATTTAAGTGAAGCTTTTATAGGGTGTAACCCGTTATGTAGCAATGATGACTATATCCAATGCAATTAAAACAAAAAATCACCCGGATGCAACAAGAAGTTTACATTTGCGGAGATTGTTATTCCTCGGTAGCTCAATGGTACTATATTGCAAATAATTTGTAATTAAGTTTCCTTATTTGCATCTGTTAATAATACTTTGATGCCAATAATACGAACTCCTGATCAGCAACTACGATGGACACATTGCTTTATCCGGAAAGAGCAGAAACAAAAAAGGTGTATTGGAAAAATAATTTCATCTATCTTGATGTAATTTTTGATCATGACGACCTGTTTATTTAAAAGGAATTAACAGAATAAAACAACATTGAACCATGCAGATGTCCCTCATCCGATGCATTCAAATATTCTTTTTTCTGGCAGTTAGTTTAGCATTAACTGCGCAGGTCCCGGTTCAACACCAACTGGCAGATAAGATTACTGAACCATGGCGATGGACAAGGTTCGGGGAATTGAGTAACCTGGGTGTGCGCTGTATGGCAGAAGAAAGTAACGAGGGGTTACTTTTTGGTGTCGACCAGGGGATCATGAGGTATTCCGGGTACGATTGGACCATGATTTCTTTTCCTGACAGTATTTCGGAATTATCAATAACAGCACTATGTATGGGATTGGATGGAAGTATCTGGGTAGGAACAGACGCTGGCTTATTTGTCGTACAAAACGGGATTTGGAATGAAGTTTTTCCTTTAGTGGGTGAAAGGGAAACAGTTGTCAGCAACATTATCAGGTTACCCGGAGGCAGCTTGCTTGTGGGGCTTGGTGATGCAGGAGGTGATTCAGCAATTTCAGGATTACTACATATTGACAATAGTAAAAAGACACTATATTGCTCAGCATATACGTATCAGCAACTCGCAAAAATACCTGATAGCGGTTATAGTTTATTTACAGTTCCTGCATCACTGACCATCCCAAACCTGAATGGTTTCGGAGTCTTCAATATTACAGATTTACATATTCAGAGAGATGGAGGAATCGTTATAGCAATCAGTAATAAGCACTCCAAAGGTAAAGTGTCTATTTGTAGGTTTCATCGCGGTGCTCCGGGAAACCTCCTGGTTGAGAAAGTATTTACTGAAAATGATGGTCTTTCAATTAAGAGTTCTGTTAAAGTTGCTGAATCTCAGGCAGGTGAGCTTTGGGTTGTTTCTACTGCTCCTGATATGGGGATACAGCTTTATAAAAATAAAACCTGGCAGGAGATAAGAACCAGCGGCATCTTTGGAGGCCAGGAATCCCATAACAGTGTGCTGGCTTGTTCCGATGGCTCCGTCTGGATCGAGGGAAATGGCAGTATTTTTGTCACGAATAAAGGGCGATGGAAAGTTTATGAACACCCGGAAATTCCAATTACCACAGCCTCAAAATATATTTTTCATGAAGCATCAGATGAGAAAATTTGGGTTCTTGGAGAATTGGATGAATTATATTTATTTGATAATACTTTCGAAAAATGGGTTACTTATGAGGGACTGATTTTCCAGGGTGAAACTTCAAATGGAGCGTCATGGTACCTTCAACGTGACGGGAAAGTGGTTCTGAACCGTTATGGCGAATGGCTGGCATATGGAGAGAAGGATGGTTTAATGGATACTCCCGCAAGGATTTTTATCACTTCTGACGATGTAATTTGGGCATTAGGGAGTCATAAACAAACTGCCGCTACAGCATATTTACATAATGATGAGTGGAAATTGATAAATCATCCTGAATTATCATGGGGAATAGACCACAGGGCTTGTTATGAGTCAGATGACGGCACGCTCTGGTTTGGTTGCGGCATTGATATCCAGAAAGATAAGGGGCATAAAGGAGGCGTGATCAGGTTTCAGAATACTGATCATGGAAATTTGGAATGGAACCGGTTGCCGGAAGAGGAAAATATTATTATCGGGAATGCATACGGAATCGGATCGTCTAATGACGGAAGAATATGGATTGGAGGCAGGCCGCTATGGACTTATGATCATGGTACATGGACGAAATTCACAGATGAAAAAAAACTGGAAGAATATGTCGACGATGTCGATACTGATGCACAGGGTAACCTTTGGCTGGCTTCCCGGTATTATGGAATATTCCGGTATGATGGTAAATCATGGAAGAATTACACTACAGAAAATGGTCTGCCGAGTAATAATATCATCAGTATTTTTGCTGAAAGCGATTCAGTAGTATGGGCAACTACCCATGGTGGCGTTTCCCTGTTTGATGGTGAAAGATGGACAGATGTCGATTTTCTCGGAGTAATGTCGCTTGTAAGAGAGGGTGGAACAATTATGAAAGGAAAGAAAGGCCATATTTGGTTCAATAATTCAACAATCGATTGGTATAAAAGAGGATTAACACAGGAGGATACTGATCCTGAAGCTTATGAACGCTTCAAAACCATAAGGTATACCCCCGATCAAATACCTCCAGAAACCATGTTTGCTTCCTATGATAACAGGTTCAGTCAGCAGGAAGATGCATATATTTTCTGGGAGGGCAGGGATTTTTTTAATGAGACTCCATCTGATAAACTGCAGTATTCCTGGCGCCTGGATGATAATGCCTGGGCCCCTTTCTCAAATAGAAAATTTCACACCTTCAACGGATTAAAACCCGGTCATTATCGCATGGAAGTTCGATCCCGCGATATGTGTTTAAACGTAGACCCGAGTCCGGCAGCAATAGAATTCAGGGTGATGACACCATGGTGGAAACATCCTGCCTTTGTATTAATTGCAATATTTACTATCGGACTTATTGCCTTTCTCCAATTCAGGATTCTGTCAAATAATAAGAAATTACATCTTCTGAACGAAGGCCTGGAGAATAAGTCAGACGAATTGAAAAGTGCGCTTGCAAAAAAGCAGAAACTGATTTACTCCAGGTTACGCTTTTTTACAAATATTTCGCATGAATTCCGGACTCCATTGAGCTTAATCATTGGTCCTGTTGAGGAGCTGAAGGATTCGAAAAACCGTATTAGCACTTCAAAACGAAAAAAATATTATGACATAATACATAGAAACGCTGCAAGGATCCTTCGCCTTATAAATCAGATTCTTGAAGTCTATAAAGTCGAAGAGAACACACTGGAATTTAAGCCAACCAGGGGTGATCTCATTCTGCAGGTTAAGGGTATCATTGATCTTTTTGATCACCTTGCTGATCAGCATGGCATTTCATTAACTTTCGTACATACATATAAATCCCTGGTGTTCAGTTATGACCATGACAAAATTGAAAAAGTACTATTTAACCTGCTTTCTAATGCTTTCCGAAATGTTCCCTTTGATGGAAAGATAAAATTGTCTATTGAATTAGTTGAAGAGGCTGACAACAAGATGGTTAACATCTCTGTTGCAGATAACGGCAGAGGAATACTCCCCGAGGATTATGAAAAAATCTTTGAAAGATTTTACCATAATGAATCGGGAAGCTATCGTGAGTTACATGCTGGTACAGGCATAGGGCTTGCATATATTAAAGATCTTGTCAAAGCCCATCATGGGTCCATTAATGTGACTTCGCAACCTGGTTTTGAAACATCATTTACAGTAAAATTACCTTTTACCGAAGAGGTCCTGGATACCGGGAATATACCCATCGAAGGCAAAGAAAGTTTAACAGAATCCGTGTCAGGTGACATTCATTTAGCAGTTGCAGAATTGGGTTCGTTTCTTTCAACAAAGGAGCAGGAGGAGGGGACCCTCGAAAAACAACTCACAGATAAAGAAGAAAACAGGGCAACCATCCTCGTAGTTGATGATGACCTGGATACAAGGCTATTTATGCGTCATTGCCTGGAAAACCGTTTTAATATTATTGAAGCAAATGATGGCCTTGAAGGCATTCATGCTGCACGTGTTGAAAATCCGGATTTGATCATTTCAGATGTGATGATGCCCGAGCACGACGGATTACAGTTTTGCCAGGTTGTTAAATCAGATTTCGATACAAGTCATATTCCTTTTATCCTCCTGTCAGCCAAGGCCATGGTCAGCGATAAAATCGCGGGTTTAGAGACAGGGGCAGATGCATACGTGGAAAAACCTTTTAATAAAAAGCTATTACGGACGCATGTCGATAACCTGTTAAAGTCAAGAAGTTTACTGAGAAAGAGATTTCGTGAAGAAATACATATACGGCCTTCGGAGATGAAGATGGCATCTCTTGATGAGAAGTTCATTGAAAAAACAGTTGACACAATAGAAAAGAATATTGACGATGATAACCTGGATGCTGAGCAGCTATCCATAGAAGTTGGTGTGAGCAGGATTCAGTTGTATAGAAAAACGAAAGCATTAACAGGTCAGACTGTGAGTCAGTTTATCCGTTCAATAAGATTAAAAAAGGCGGCAATACTTCTTAAAGAGCAGAACCTGTCTGTTTCAGAGATTGCGTATATGGTGGGATTTTCTGCACCCAATCATTTTACCAGGTATTTCAAGGAATACTACGGTACGACCCCTACTCAATACAGAGATCATTATTGATACCATTTTGCCAGTGTTTGATACCATTTTGCACCTCAAAACGTGGTGTTAGGCATTTCTTTGTAAGAACTCTTGAAATGGTTAATATCATTATATACTAAGTAGTTAAATAAAGAACTTATGGATTATGAAGACATTTAAACTGTTGATTTTGATTGGAGTATCTTGTTTAATATGCATTAACAGTAATGATGTTGCCGCGCAGGGCCGGGGTATTGTGAAAGGGATAGTTACTGATAGTCAGAGTAAGGAGCCTTTGATGTTTGCAAATGTGGGCGTTGAAGGAACTTCATTTGGTACAACGGCAGATGAGGAAGGAAAATTTTCCATTACGCTCCCTGCTGGTAATTACAGGCTTGCATTCAGCTATTTAAGTTATAAAACAGTCCATAAGGATGTGGTTGTGGATAATGACGAGATCATTGACCTGGGAACCATAGCTATGGAAGCCGTATCTATCATGGGTGAGGAAGTCGTTGTAACAGGTATTGCCCGCGGACAGCTGGCCGCCATCAACCAGCAGGTGAATTCAAATACAATTGTAAATGTTGTATCGAAAGAACGGATGCAGGAATTGCCTGACCAGAATGCAGCAGAAGCCGTGGGAAGATTGCCAGGTGTCTCTGTGGTCAGGGCCGGAGGAGAAGGCACCAAGGTGACCCTCAGGGGAATGGCTCCCAGGCTTAACCTTATCACCATAAATGGCGCAAGGGTTCCTTCTACAGATGACCAGGACCGCTCTGTTGACCTCAGTATGTTCTCTACAGAAGCACTATCCGGGATAGAAGTCTACAAAGCTTTAAGACCGGATATGGATGCAGATGCACTTGGAGGAACTGTAAATTTCACTGCCAGGAAGGCAAAAGCAGGATTTCATGGTGATGTTAAATTAGAGACAGGCTATAATGCCTTAAAAAATGACCCTGGACAATACAAGGCAAGCGCCACATTCGAAAATAGGTTTTTTGACAACAAGCTTGGAGCTATCTTCAGTGGTTCGACCCAAAAAGCAAATCGGAGTTATGAAGGATACACGGGTGGATGGGCAAATTACGGTGAGACAGATACTGCAGAGAACAAAATATTTCGCGTCTCGAACCTTGTACTCAGAAACCAGATAGAGGACCGGTATCGCCACAGCGGCAGTATGAATCTCGATTACCAATTGAATAATGGTGAGCTGAGGTTTTCATCAAATTACAGTCGTTCGGATCGAACCAGGACTTCATGGCGCCGTAGCTATTCAGTCGAAAGCGGTTATCAAAACTATGATGTCAGGAGAAGAGAATCAAATAACTCGGTAATTACATCTAACCTTTCAGGAAAATTCAAACTTTTTAACTACGCAGATTTAGATTTCTCAGGAAACTTTGCTTACTCCAGCAACACCCGGCCACTGGAAGAAAGGTTTGTATTCAGGGAAACAGGTGCTTATGGGCCCTCTGAGGAATCAAACTTCCAAATGATCATTGCTTCTGCCCAGAATAAGTTAGATGAAACCTGGATGAAGGTTGCCTATAAAGACTACTATGATGTAGTAGACATGAATAAAGCATTGCAGGCAAACTTAAAAATCCCGGTTCGGATCGGGAATAATTTAGAAGGATATTTAAAATTCGGTGGAAAATACAGGGAGCTTGACCGGGATCGTGATGTAACCAGGGAATGGACAGGAAGTTTTGTCGGAAATGACATTTTTGCTGATAGCGCTCAAAATCCCAATTGGGCTATAAATGAAAGTAATGGGTGGATCCTGATGGAAAATTTTATTGGAGATCAATATGCTGAGGATTTCATGCGGCATTTTGAAGAGCCCTACTACCTGGGACCAGGTGATGAAAATGTGAACGGACCTTTACTTGATTATTCCAAACTCAGGGATTTCAGGGAAGAGTATTATGATGATTACTACACTGTAGATCCCACCATTGATCTGGCTGATTATAAGGCTGGTGAAATCGTCGGAGCCGCATATGGTATGTATGAGTTAAATATCTTTGACAGGCTTTTATTATTGGGTGGATTAAGATTTGAATATACAAAAAATGATTATGAGAGTCTGTTCGGAAGACCCCGAGTAGACGAGGACGGCGAAATCATCGATATTTCAGGTCTCAAAGATACCATCGGAAACCGGACGCATCACCAGTTTCTTCCTCAATTCCAACTCAGGTATAAGGTATTCAATTGGGCAGATATACGTCTGGCAGCAACAAAATCACTTTCAAGACCAAATTTTTTCAGCCTGGTTCCATGGGAACGCGTAAACGATTTCAATTACAGGGTTGAAAGAGGAAATCCTAACCTTGAACATATGTCTGCCTGGAATTATGACGTAATATTTTCCTTCTATGGAAAGTTTGGACTCTTAACCATGGGTGGTTTTTACAAAAGCCTTGAAAACATTGACTATACGTTTACAACAAGAATAATGGATGAAGAATTGCCTACCCATGGTTATGATCTGACTATGCCTGTAAATGCAACGGAAACTTCAACTATCAAGGGATTGGAGTTTGATTTGCAAACCAATTTCCGGTTTCTGCCAGCTCCGTTTGATGGTTTTCTGCTAAATGCGAATTATACCATGATCGAATCCGAAACATTTTATCCATTCATAAAAGTTACAAACCTGCCCGTATTTCCCTATACAGCAACCATAACGGATACGATGCGGGCCGGACCAATGCCTGGTCAGGTGGACGATGTCATCAACCTTGCACTTGGTTATGAAAAGAAAGGTTTTTCAGCACGACTTTCCATGGTATTCCAGAGCGCTAGCCTACAGGTTTCAGAGGATGCACAAATTGGTAGTTTGGCCAGAAGTGTCGGGAAAAATGAAGAATTTGACAATTATAGTGCAGCATTTACAAGGTGGGACCTTATCGTAAAACAGAAATTTAGTGAGCAATTCACCATCTATGCAAATATGAACAACATCACAAATACCCCGGAAATAGCTTACCTGTCCGGCTCGAAAAAAAATCTGATCACCAGGCATGTCGTATATGGCATGACCTTCGATATCGGAATACGATACAAATTTTAACCAGAAATAGAAATGCCAAACTTTTAAAACTAGAACGATTATGAAAAAGAATTACTTCCAAACAACAACCTTTGCTATGATATTTATATTAATGGCCGGGGTTTCCAATCGAATTTCTGCACAAGATGTGCGCTACATTGATGTTGCCCCCGGAATTGGTACGCTGAACGAGGCAATTAACGGTGATACTACTGAAACTGGTGCCCGTGTGGATACTTTTAACACCGTGTATCGCCTTCAGCGCGTTGAGGATATTTATTATATCAGTGAGCTGATTGAAAACATCGACTATCCACTTACTGTTGTTGCAGAAGATACAGATGGACCACGCCCTTATCTTGCGCTTAAGGCAGATGAGGATGGAAACAATCCAAGTTACTGTTTCAGGGCTAAGGGAGATCTTACCATTAAAGGACTCCACCTTACCCTTATGGATGACCTGGGTGCTGTAGAGCGACGAACTGTGCGTGCCAGCGCTGATGACATTACCATTATTGTGGATGATTGTTGGTTTGATGATGCACACCAGGCGGGCTTCAGAATTGACAATAGCGGAAACAGACTGTTCCTCACCAATTCAGTTTTCAGCAATATTGGAGATCCTGGTAATCCAGGTAATGGAAGGGGTATTGATGACAGGGGCAATGATATTGATACGTTAGTGATCGAAGACTGTACTTTTTATAACATAACTTCCAGGTTGCTCAGAGATGGAGGCGGGCATATTAAATATTGCAAAATTAATCACAATACCTTTGTGAATGCCGGAGGTAGCCGGGGATTTGACTTTGGGATAATTGCCCACCTGGATTTCACGAACAATATCGCTCATAATGTAGGATATGTTCCGCAAGATTCTTCTTCATCCAGGGCTTTGATTATGATAGACCCAATCTCTCAGGATCTGCTTGACATGGGACTTACGCAAACCATCAATATTTCGAATAATAATTTTTTCAATGACAGTACTCTTTATACGCAAGGCTTCATTGACACCATGGTTATTACTCAAAAATTAAATTTAAGTGAAGAGACGTGGGCATTGGTTGACTCAACTGCATTAGTGGAAAGTTTTTACTATGAAAATGTGAATTTTGAAAATCCACCGGACGACCAATCAATTATGGACCAGATCAAATATCAGCTGGATGATGATTTCTTAGTTGAGGATACTCCTGACTGGATCCTTCCGGATCCTCCTAATGGTATCTATCATCTCGATATTCCTTTTAGCTTTAATTATTCTAATTCTGTTGCAGCAACAGGAGCAACAGATGGTGGTCAGCTTGGTGACCGGAACTGGGTAGCCTCTTCTGATGTGGGTATTCCCAATGCAAAGAGATTTCATAATACGATTAGCGTTTATCCGAACCCGGCCAGTTCATATGTGAATGTAGAATTTGATATTAAAACCAGGGCGTTGGTTCAAATGGAAGTTTTTAATATGGTTGGGAAGAATGTATACACTATTGTAAACGAAATATACCCGTCTGGTTCGCACGAGCTGAATTGGAATTTGAGTGGTAAACTGGAAGCCGGCATCTATCTTCTCAGAATGAAAGCAGGGAATAAGATATCTAGTTCAAAAATGATTGTTAAGTAGTAGTTTTAGTTAGTGTTATTAGTAGTAAAAACCGCCCATTTTTAAATTCCTACGGGCGGTTTTTATTACACAAAATATTTATGATAGAACAACACGGCGAAATTCTCTATACAGCTGAAAACTAAACCAATGAAAACAGCAGTATTATTCATACTTCCCATTTTACTCTTTGAAATATCCGCGTTAGCTCAAACCATTTCTGAGTCGTTTGAGGTGAGATACTTTTCAAATAACCCGGAAGCTGATGGAGAAACCGATTTTAAAGGAGAAACCACTGTTTTCAATACAGACAAGAGGATAGAATATTTAAAAAAATATGCGGAAGTAGCAAAGGATTTTTTTAATGATCCTGACCTGGATACCAAAGTTGTACCTGACGAGCAATTGAAGCAGGCATTGAAAAAAATAAAACCACAACCCGGGCCGGAAGTAAGGAAAAGAATTCCACTTAAATACTGGAAATGGATAGGTTATAAGGACGGCATGAAACAACATGAAGTTGACGAATTAAATGTGTGGAAAAAAAATACTGCTGTTGAAATACAGGATGAACAATTGAGTTTTACCAGGAATGAAAAAATCATTATCCCCATCGAGAGACAGATATGGCGGTTTTTTATTCAATGGGAGATAAGCGGTAACCGTTCCGAATCCGAATTCAGCTTGAGCAGCGATGGAAGGACTGTTGCTTCCCTGGAAATCAAAGGGGATGAGATGCGTATTCATTCCAAACAGGAAGTTACCAGGTACCCGCTTAAAAGGAAATCTGCGGCTGAATCAAACATGATTAAGCTGGAAGTGGACCTGGAAAATGGCCGGTACAACGTCTATGTCGATGAACAGCTGGCTGCTGATTTTATTCCGCTTATATCAGTGCATGCTGTTGAACAATTCGTGGTTCACGGCCCGCAGGGCCTTGTGCTGGATAATGTGTACGGAGTAGGCTATGAAAAAACGGAATTCACTGAAGATAAGAACTCCAGGGACAGGCCATATGGCATTCATACCTTTATCGACCAGGATTTTGCCCTCAAACCGGCGATGAAAAACTGGCAAAGTCCGGAGTACGATGACGCCCAATGGCCTGTGGCAATGCTTCCCTATGCGCATGGCGGAGAACGCTTTGCCGGGGAGGATCTGTATATGCGGACGACCTTCACGCCTGGCACATATGAAAAAGCTTTTTTGAATTATGAAACACTGGACCCGGGAGGAGAAATCTGGATCAACGGTCAGCTGGCGCTGGTGCAGCATCATCGGCATCCCGGTAAGCTGGATGTTTCCAAGATCCTGGTTCCCGGAAAGGAAAACACCATCGCGGTCAAAGTCTATCCCAACAAGGTGGAACATACCAACCGCCATACCGCGGCTGATATTCATACAGGGTGGTATTCAGGCAGGATGCATATCGATTTAACGGATCAAAGGTACATTCAGGATGTTTTTACATACTCGGAAGCACTTGGCGAAAATTCAGCCAACCAGAAGATAAGAATCAAATTGATCAATGAAGACTGGGAATTTGAGGAAAGAGAGATGAAAAGGACAAGGGAGTTTTCAGGCAAACTCAGGATTGATTTTTATCCCTGGTATCCTGAAGAATCAACCGTTTCTGCAGCTTCAAAAGAAATTCCAGTATACCTGCGGCTGATGAAGACGGAAGAACTCGCTGCAGATCTTACAATAAACGCTCCGGAATTATGGACTACCGAACGACCATTTCTTTATAAGGTGGCAGTTACCTTATACAATGAGAAAGATGAAGCGATTGATGATTATGTGGTTACAACTGGGATCCGCACTGTGAGCCAGGAAGGAGGGACATTCCGGATCAATGGCAACCCTTCCATGATGAATGGGGCGCTTTTGTTTGGTTACAAATCTCCACTCGATAAAATTGCGCAGTGGCTCAGGGCCGGTCCCGAAGAATGGCTTGTCAAAGAGCTTTTAATGATCAAAAACATGAATGCCAATACCATCCGCATGAGTATTCATGGTGGAATGAAAGGCGGTGTAAATGATCTGCGACTGGCAGAGCTGGGTGATCAGCTGGGAGTTATGTTTCAGTGGACCACCGGCACCTGGGTACGCACAGGAAGTCCCTGGTTACTTGATTTCGAAGGACTGCCAAAATATGTACAGCAGGTGCGGAACCATCCTTCCATTGTAATGTGGCAACCTGGAAATCATCCGAAATTTGTTGATTTTGAAACCGAGACCATGCCTTGGTATGAAAAAGTATATAATTCGATCTATCCTCATGATCCCAGCCGGCTGATCAGCCCGGCGGCCAATAATACCAGGAACCTGGGAAGAAATGATGACGGAACCATCAGCCGGGAGGGAAACCAGGTTGACCCGGTTCCCGTTTGGACAGCTCCGAAAATTACAAGAGGAGACATGGATCATGCCACAGGCTATGGTGCAGAATGGTCCACATTAAGACTGTATCCCTATCCGCCGGATTGGAATGGAGAACAGGGATGGCGGGCTGCCGGTTTTCGAACAGATTACCTGGACAGTAAAGAAAGAGCATACTTCGATTTCGAAAGCGAAGAGTCTGCTGCACAGCCCAATTGGAACCTGCGCAAAGGCAAACCCTCTTACCAGGTGAAATCCTATGAACTGGAATATGACGAAGGTTCCATCGGCAGGCAATTAACCGTGGATGAATGGGAAATCAGCCAGGCCTGGCAGGCCTTCAGCGGATTTGAAGCATACAAGAAGAAACGGTGGCTGGATTACGATGGCCTCGCCTGGTGCACCTTGCATGGCGGCGGCAATACAGCTACATACCAAAAACCGCTCATCGACTATTACGGGCATGCCAAACTGGGATTTCATGCGATTAAAATGGCGTTTCAACCCACCCTGGCAGGAAGTCATAATGTTGATATTGTATATGGACCGGGAGATGAGATCGCGCCTGTAATCATGCACCTGGGCGATAAGACAGATGCAAACCTGGTGGTAACCATTAAAACACTTGATGGAGATATAGTGCAGCAAAAGGAATACAAGAATATTCAATTAAGTGAAGGCAGGAGTGCTACTGTCCTTGAAAGTTTCCGGCCAGGCGTTCAGGACGATTATTATGTGCTCCATTACCAGGTTATGAGAAAAATGTGATTAGTTAACAGGATTAACAGCTTTTTGTTAAATATAAATAGAACGAATATGAAGATGTTCAGAAAATATGTGCTCTTTCTGCCTATAGTATTTTTGAGTGCTATGCAATGTGAGAAAAGTGTCGAGGATCCAAATTTAAATTTTGAACCAGGCGAACCAGTAAGGGTGGGACCAGAAGGTTATAACTCTACCTTCAGCTATTACAATACTACCCCTGAAAGCCCTGATGGCACAATGATTTCTTACGTTAAGATACTAACTACACAGAAAGACAGGTATGATGATCTATCAGGTGAATTGTGGGTTTGCAATGCTGATTTAACCGAACATAAATCGATCGTTGAACTGGATAATTTCGAGGTGCATAATGGTGTGAATGCACAATGGGTCGATAACAAAACGATCGCATACTTTGATGATGGGCTTATCAAAGTGGTTAACCTGAAGGGTAAAGAGCAGGTCCCGGCTATACGTGCTGCAAGTATAGGCCATGCTCCGCACGACGAAAAAATATTGTTTTCCCGCATTTCTGAAGAGACCAGTTATTGGACCATTTATGAATACGATATTTCTAAGGGTGAAATAATAGAACTTGCTGATGCATCAACATTTAAGGATATAGGAAATCATTTTCCATCTGTTGATTTTGTGGAAATGACAGAATGGAAGATTATACACCTTATGTACAGCCCCGATGGTTCAAAAATTGCCATGCGGGTGGATGTCCGACCTGATGGTAAAAAACAGCCTCATTTGGTTACTATGAATAAAAGCGGGGGAGATATACATTTTTTCGGGCCTAAGCCCATGCATTTTGCCTGGTATGACAATGAAAGTATCATGGGGCACGACAACCAGATTAACGATCGTAAGACCAATGACAAAAGCGCAAGGCGATGGACGCTCGATGCAGAATTTATAGAAACCCTGGCCGGACCGGGTAATCACCTGGCCGCATCCTCCAGCCGGGAATTATTTGCCTCTGAATCATGGTATGGTAAAGACCCCGTTGTTCTGAAGATTTTCAGGAAAGGGGAAACAAAACAATTTTGGTTTGATTACGTGTCGGAGGATAACATTACAGTTTGGGAATTGGGTAATCACGTTAATCCCTCATTTTCGAGGGATGGCAAACGCGTTTATTACCATAAAAATGTGGGGCCCCGTCAATCTCAGGCCTATATGGTTGTTATACCTGAAATCCCATCTGAATAATTATATTCCGCACTAGTGTTTTTGGTTCATAAGCGTAAAATAATTAGTTAAATTAAACTACACTATGATAATGAGCAGGCCTTTCTTTTTAATAATTATAGGGATATTCACTTTTTCCTGTGTGGAATCCCAAAATGATCATACTAATGAAAACCTGGCTCATGCAGAATATCAAACCAAATTATTGCTTGAAGAAGTGGTCAAAACAAGAAAAGGCAAGGAGAAAATAATACCACGAACACTTACAAAATCGGGTGAGCTGCATCTCGTGAACTCGAGGAATTGGACAAGTGGTTTTTTCCCGGGAACACTTTGGTTGCTGTATGAGATGTCAGAGGATAAATTCTGGTTGGAACAAGCCGAATTATATACCAAAATGGTTGAGAAAGAGAAGTTTGATAGAGGAACACACGATTTAGGCTTTAAAATATACTGTAGCTTTGGAAATGGATATAGACTTACAGGACAAGAAGAATATAAAAATGTAATCCTTCAAGCAGCAAAAACATTAATAAAACGTTATGATCCGAAAATTGGTGCTATTCAATCGTGGGATAAAGAAAAATGGGATTACCCAGTTATAATCGATAACTTAATGAACCTGGAAATCCTTTTTGCTGCCACTGGACTTAGTGGAGATTCAACTTATTATGATATTGCAGTTGATCATGCAAATACTACACTTGAAAACCATTTTAGAGAAGATAATAGTTCCTACCATGTGGTTGATTATAATCCGGAAACGGGGGAAGTACAAGCTAAAAATACCCATCAGGGTTATAGCGATGAATCTGACTGGGCCCGGGGTCAGGCATGGGGTTTATATGGATATGTAATGATTTTT